>JAGGVT010000081.1 GCA_021157815.1 bacterium
CGCCAGCGCCATCATCGCCGCGAATCAGAAGAGTGGTTTCCGCAGGTGTTGTAACACCAGCTACGCCATTGACTATTGTATCGAACGGATTAAGCATGTCTCCGGGACCAACGCCCGTACCGATTGCGCCGTCAACATAAACGCCGGTTTTAAGAACTATCCCATCAACATAAGTAAATGTCATGGCATCATTGCCGTTGAGTCGAAGCACTGGATAATATGTCCCGGGAGCTGTTCCCGCCGGATAACCGGCAGTATAAATCGGATCAGTCAGGCCCTCGACTTCGTATGTGCCGTCGCCATCGATATCCCAATCGAACGTTAAAGCATCAATTGAGCAGGAGGCATCGAAATCGATAAGCCATTCAGTTGGAACAGGATTGTCATCTGTACCATCAGGACCATAGCCGTCAAAGTATTTGTGAATATCAACCGTAAAACACGCCTCGCCAGCCGCACCCTCAACCGATGCCTTGAATAGCTGGAATGTAGCGAATTCAGGCAAATTGAAGTGTTCAAGCAGAATTCCATCGGGTGAGTCGATTATGAAATCCCTGTCTCCAATCGACCCCACAGCCCGCTCATCGGTTACTTTCACAAGCCCGAAATAATCGCCCTCTTCAAGCAGATTCTCATTGGCGATTGCAAACGTGTAAACCAGAGGATCATCGGGAGTTCCGGTTCCACTGTCAGCAGTGTTCATCGTTGGAAGAGCGCTGTTCATGCCGGGGATTTCAACCGTAACGCTCGAAACACCTGACGCGGCGTAAATGTCATCTGTATTGGTCAGCAACGGATCTACATTCGCGCCGATTTGCCAATCGTAAACTTCGACCACAACATCGCGAGCCGTTGCGCCATCACCCGCGGGCCATGCTTCAGTTGGAGGAGTAACATCCACTTTCCACGCGGCTTTACGATTGAATTCAGGATTGTAATACATGGGGATGAGGCGGTCAGGCTTTTTCGCGCTCCAACCGTAGCCCATCGTGATATACAAATCAAAAGTCAACGAACCAGCTGTCAAATCAAACGCAGCATTGAATTCGATATCCTCAACGCCCATTTCGAACTTGTTGAACGTGCTTGATCCCTCGTCGCTGTCATCCACAATGAGGTAATACGGCAGCGCTGTGCCATTTTCGATTACTTCATCAAGCTCGGTGGTGTAACCGTCTGGAGCGACACAGATTCCGGGATAAGCATCAGCGTGTGTCTGTGTGTAGATGCTCGGAGTTGTTTCCTGTGGATAAACAACCAGAGCCAGGTCGAAAACGTCCAAATCGAGCCTGTTTATCGCTGTTGGCGGTTTAAGCGCATCGCCTTTTTTAAACGGATGGCTTATCAGGAAATTCACAATTACATTTCCGTTTACATCAAGCTCAACTGATTTGATTTTCAAACAGTTTGAACATGGTGAAATGGTGAAAAAACCAATTCCACTTACAACATAGCTTTCGCCAATCGCGGATGTTCGTTTCGCTACCAGTTCAGCTGTGTTGTTCTGGGGATTGATGCTCATTTCATACGCGCCGAGCATTCCAAGCGCGTTGAAACTGCCATCCTCAAATATTGACGCGCCTATTATCGGTAGGCTGTCAATACTACCCACAGTTTGCTCTCCCTGCGGTGTCAGCGGATTATTGCCGCCACCTGAGCATCCTGCAATGATAAATGCAAGTAAAATCAAAAGAAACAATTCTTTACGCATCGGATGACCTCCATCCTGAGTTTTATAAATACGGTGGTAAAACGTGGTTCTGGAAAAACAACAATATCTTTTCAGTAGAAATAAATTACAATGTCCACCCACTTTGATACACAATATTAGCATATTAATATAATATTGGCAAATTTGATAATGAAAGCAAATTTGAATTGCAGAGTGATTATTTGGAAAAGCAAAGGGTTAAAGAGGGTGTCGGAAAAGGTTGTTTTTTTACTCCAGATTTCTTCAAAGATGACAGATTGTCATTCTGAACTTGATTCAGAATCCACATCTTTTAGGTTTGAAGATGGATCCCGGGTCAAGCCCGGAATGGCATTGAATACAATTACGGATTTTTTATTATTACTTCCTTGCTTATTAAACCTTTTCCGACAGGCTCTTAAGCCCTCTGCTAGTCATTAGTACATCTCTCCGAAATAATGCAACGAGCAATACTTGAAATTCCCAACCATTCTTGATAATCTGCTTTTACTGGGGATTATGATTTTCTTTTTTATCACATCAGGTTGATACTGATATTCAGTTATCAGTTATTTTACTTATTTAATGTCAAGGAGATATATAATGAGACGTATAATTCTGTTTCTCACCTTCATCGCATTATTAGTTGGCTGTTCATCAGGAAACTCGCCAACATCACCGCAGGAAAATGGAATTTCAAATGCAATCGACAATCTTCCCATTATTGGGGCGTCACTATTTGAGAATGGCGGATTCAACGCGCTTGGAATGCTTGGCGCTTACTAGCTCACCATTAATCCTGAAGACAACACAGCTGAACTTGTCGCGAAACGCACCAGCGCGATTGGTGAAAGCTACGTTGTAAGTGGAATAGGCTTCTTCACAATTTCACCTTGTGCGGATTGCCTTAAACTAAAATCAATCGAGTTGAACCTTGATGGCAATGTCGTTTTGACATTTTCAATCAGCCATCCGTTTGAAAAAGGAATTATCGGTGATCCGCCGACTGGTAAGAACCGTCTTGATCTGGATGTTTTCGACCTTGCGCTTGTTATCGCGCCACAGGAAACAACCGCAATAAACTACAGCCTGATCGGCTTAAGCGTATATAACAATATTTGCGGCGAAGCTGACGGCTACACAACTGAACTTGATGAAATGCTTCAGGACAGCGCCGCTATGCCATACTTTCTGGTAATCGATGACAGCATCGGCGGATCAGGCACTTACAACAAATTCGAAATGGGAACGAAAGGTGTTGAATTCGACACTGTTTTCGATTTATCCTCCGGCGTGCTTCGATTCGACCTGTATCTAACAATGGGATACGGCTTTTCGGCAGTGAAAGCTGACAGGCTTAATCCTGCTTATTATAATCCCGAGTTCAATCGCAAAGCCTCGTGGAAAATTGTTGTCACCCCGCCTGAGGGAGATGATCCTCCTGCAATAGGCAACACATGGGACAATGCAGACAGTTTAACCTTATATAACGTAACAGTTGAAGTCTATGACTGGCAGATAGGAGCTAATGTTGATCCTGATCTTACAAACCCGGACGACATTTATGCTGCATCCGGAGTTTCCAGTGTCTCTGTTGAAATACCTGGTATGAACAATACACTCCAGTCAATCACCGACGATGACGGAACCGGAACCGGCATGCCGGATGCCCCGCTTATCTTCAATGTCCCATTTGCTAATGAGAATTTGCTTGCAACTGGTGAATATATTGGACTTGTAAAGGTTACCGATGAGCGATCGGTGGGAACCATTAGTGATCGTGATTTCCTTATTGACTGCTCGGATGGAATCACACTCAATTACTTAAACTTGCCTGAATTTGCAACCTATCAGACTTTCGTTGCCACTGTCGTTTACGGTTGTGGCCCGATTACCGGTTCAATCACCGATCCAGTCTGCCCACTTTCCGGAGTTGGTAACGGCGCCTATATTACTTTCACTGCTGATGCATCAAGTGCAAACGGTGGCGATCCTATTACCTTGTACGAATGGGATCATGATTACGATGGCATTATTTTTGATGCCGAGTTCACCGGTGTGAGCGCATCAATTGGGCCTTTTAACAACCCAAACTGCCCGGAACCGACACCCGTTACCTACACGGTCGCTGTGCAAGCAACTGACAGCTGTGATCACCCCAACCAGACTATCTTCGCAACCTGTGAGGTTACTGTCGATCAATGCTGCACCAACCTGGAGCTGCTGTATGACTTCGTTGGCTGCGAGAGCCTGACCTTATCATGCCAGGGATGGACCGCAGGCGGATGTGACCTGCCGAACGATGACTTGTGGGGATGGGGCCAATTCGCCTGGGGATGCGATGTCGGTAGTCCCTGTGGTCTCACTTACCCATATGTAATCACCGGTGGTGATGTCGGTAGTTGCGGGAGTATGGACGACCAGGGTCGTGAAGCCGATTACAACCTGGTTAGCCCAATCATCAATCTGCCGGTCTCCGCAAACAGCACCCTCGAGTGGGATCACTGCAACGCCTTTCCTGAACCCTGGCCCTTAGGAGGCGACCCGAGCTTCAACGTTTATATCTCGGAGAATGGTTGCGATGGGCCATGGATCGAACTTTGGGGCACTACTGAGGCAAATGGATGCTTCAATGATTCAAATGTCGATATAAGCGATTACTCTGGTGATAACATCATGTTCCGCTTCCGCTATAATTGCATGCCCTACAGCTTCGACGGTGGCTCTTGCGGAAACGCAGGCTTGATAATTGACAACATCCGAATCTTCGGATGCTTCAATGGTGATCTTTACGACTAGTATTAGTTGCATCATAAAAAAAACTTTTTATTTGAAGATTGTTAACATTTTTCCCGGGACACACTCCCGGGTTTTTTATTTGTATCTCCCCCCGGGAGATTCGGCACCCTTGCCGGAAACCCGAGTGCTTCAGCACTCCTGTTAAAAAAAACAGGGGGCTCTCCGCCCCCTTTCCGGCAAGGGTGCCGAAGCTCCCAGGGGAATGTATATTTTTTAACTATCCTACAGCATCAAATAGTAATATCTATACCGCTCTGGTATAATGATTGTGGTTTTCATTACTTTAATTACTAGGAGAGTGTGCATTATGCGTAATTTGTTTTTACTGGCTGTGGTTGTTTCATTTATGATTGCCGGATGCTCCAGCTCATCGAAACTCCCAACGCAGCCCAACAGCCCGGATTTGCCGCAGGCTGACTATTCAACACCCGAGACTGACCTGCTCTATTCAGGTACGTTTGAGATTGATCTTGAAACTCAAACTATCACTCAAACCGACAGGAAGTCTGATATTGTTTATGACATCACATGGCTCCTGCCAGACAAATGCCCAGGCGGTTGTTTCAGATTCACCATTGTTGGTTTCGTCGGATCAGTTCTTGAAATCGAACTGACACTGGAAAATCCACTGGCGATTCAGGCATACGACCTGCGAGTTGAGTATCTTAATCTCTATGGCAAAGTTGTTCTTAACCCGGACAGCTACACCGATTTTCTCGGATCTCAATATTGGGATATTCATCCGTTTACAGCGTTTGCGAAAGAGATTCCTGACCGAGCGTTTCCGCAGGGACCCGGTGGAATTGATACTGAAACTCTTTTCCTCGACTGCCCTCCGGGATCAGGTTCATATGTGAACTATGCAATAACCGCTCACCTGCCGGGACCGACTCCTGACCCGTATGAAATCGGTGATATGAATCAGGCAGGTGAACTTACCCCAGATGGCGGTTCGGCGACAATCAGCTGCCGAGTGGATGACCATCAGGATGATGTTTCCAGTGTGTATCTGGATGCAATCCCGTTCACAGGCGGTCCAGTCGAGATGGTTCCTGAAGTTGGAAATCCCGGATATTGGACTGTGGATATATCCAACACCGAGGGTGCGCCGATTGGCGATTACATCCAGCTGATCATGGCTTTAAGCCCGAATCCACAGAATATCAGCACATATAATTATGTAACCATTTCAGTCACTGAAGCCGGCCTGATTGAGACAATCGTATATGATGCTGATGTTGGTGTTAGCCGGGATATCTTCAGCATTGACCCTGAAGGTGTGAATCCTCCGGAACGATGGACAACACAAACAGATCCGTCAGTCTGGTGTGAAGGGCCTGTTCTTTCACCCAACGGTGAATATATCGTTTACCTTCGCTACAGCTGGTCATCGTTTGCGAGTGAACTGAGACGGATTGATATCGCAACTGGCGATGATAATTCCATCACAGGCGGTATGACTCACTGGTACACTTATGCCGACTGGCGCAGCGATGGCCAGAAACTGATCTGCAGCTATGGTGAGACTATCATGGATTCCTTTGAACTTTACACAATGGATCCCGATGGCTCCAACCAGGAACAATTGCCGGCAACATATCTTGATCCATTTAATCCTGTATATTCCGCAGATGACCAGTACGTTTACTTCCAGAGTTTCCTGAACAATGAATTGTATTTCATGGACATTGAAACAGGCACCCTGACTCAATACACTGATAACGGCACCTGGAATGATGATGTCAACAAGAGTCCCGATGGCACTCAGGTAGCCTGGGCGACAATGTATGGCTGCGGATGCCGCCAGATTTATATCTCGCCGGTAGATGGCCCATGGAATCCACCGGACAAGATTCTCAATTTCGATTCCTGTGTCCGCTCACCATGTTTCAGCCCTGACGGCACGAAAATGGTTGTCGATCATGGCGGATTTGACGCATCCGAAATTGCAGTCTATGATCTTGTCGAGGACACATGGTATGACATCACAGGCAACGCATGGGGAGATTACAGCGCTGACTGGGGATACATGATCCCGCATTAATCTGAAACTTCTTCAATTACTTATCATTCCTTTCGATTGAATCAATATCCCCCGCTTTTAGCAGCGGGGGATTTTTACTTTTGCTTAACATTTTTCTTCCAAATTTGTCTTGTTTAATAATATTTTTACTGCTAAAATATCTTGCGCAGGGGATAACGCTTTTTTTTCATTTGACTAACCGATTTGGTCACCCTGAATTATTAAGTAACTTCTTTTGTTTACAATCTCAATTTCTGGAGGTATTACAATGCGTACCGTAGTCGTGTTTCTAGCTTTATTAACCTTTGCACTGGTTGGCTGTTCCTCCGGCTCAAATACTCCGTTGACTCCCCAATCAAACGTACCCGCAGGAGAAATGGGTAGCGTTCCTATCATAGGAGGGTCAATGTTTTCTGATGGCGGATTTCAAGCGACAGGCATGCTTGGCGCATATGAAATCATTATCCATCCGGAATCTGCAACGGCTGATTTGATTGCCAAAAGGACTCCCGCAATTGGTGAAGACTATATCGTAAGTGGAATCAGTTTCTTCACAATTGCACCATGCGCAAATTGCTTGAAAATCGTCGGAATCGATATTGACCCCGATGGCAACGCGATTTTAGTATTCTCAATCAGCCATCCATTCACACCGGGTATTACAAGTGATCCGCCGACAGCGGCGAATCGGCTTGACCTGGATGTCTTCGACCTCGCAATGGTCATTGCGCCAAAAGAAGCGACAGCGATCACATATCCCCTTACTGGAGCTGGTGTTTATTCGGGATACTGCATTGATCCTGATGGCTACACAAAAGAGCTTGAAAATGTCATCTCGGACGCCAACGCGCTTCCCTTCTTCCTCGCTATTGATGATAGCGACACCGACTCAAGCACATTCAACAAATTCGCGATGGGCGCTGACGCAACCTTCGATGTCGGATTCGACCTGACAGTAGGTGTACTCAACTTTGACATGTATCTTACGATGGGTTACGGCTTCAGCGCAAGAAGGCCCGACAGGCTTACGCCAAAATACTACAACCCGGAATTCAACCGTAAAGCCGCATGGAAAGTGGTTGTAACACCGCCTGAGGGCGATGACCCGCCTGAAATGGCAAATACGTGGAATGACACTAATAACACAGACCTATGGCCTGTAACAGTTGAAGTTTACGACTGGCAGGTCGGAGCTACTGTATTCACCGGATTGCCGGAAGAATTCGGCGATGCTGATGACGACAACGTTTTTGCCTCAAGTGAAGTCACGAGTGTTTCTGTTGAAATACCCGGCATGAATTCAACGCTCCAGTCAGTAACCACCCCGGACAGCGGGACAGGAACACCTATTGATCCTCTCATTTACACTTTATCTATTGCAAATGAGAATATTCTTGCTGTGGGTGAGTATCCTGGTCTTGTGAAAGTTACAGACGAGCGCGCGGTTCTTGCACCGGCTGATGGCCGTGATTTCCTTATCGACACACCGGATGGCATTGAACTGATCAACTATGAAATGCCTGAATACGCGACATACCAGATATTCATCGCCACAGTGGTAGTGGGCAACCTTATGCCAGTTGCAGATGCTGTTGCCACAACAGCCACAGATATTCTTGAGGGAATGTCAGTTACTTTCGATGCGACAGCATCAGCTGACCCGGATGGAACCATTGATACTTATGAATGGGATTTCGATGAGGACGGCGTTTTCGGTGAGACTCCTGATGATGATTACACCGGCGATGCCTGGACCCCGACACATGCCTTTGCTTTAGGTGATGGTTCAATCGATGTTCAACTGCGAGTAACAGACAATCTTCTCGGTGTTGATGAACTCGACACTCCGATTACAATCACAGTCAACCCTTCAAAGAACATCGTATTGCGAGCTGGAGTAAATATTTCTGATGTCGCCACAATTGAGGACACCGATGAAGTTCTGGTTATGTTCAGTGATCATCAGGTATGGCTTTATGACAATGGCTTGCAAAGTGGAGCATTGCATTTCACAATGCCGGGAACCGGAGATACACAACATATAGAAGCTAATTCAAACGGTGATTCACTCTGCGGCTGGTCAACAGCTAGCTCGCGTAACACCTATAGTTACGATTACAGTGGCAATCAAATTAGTGCACACGCCTATACAAACCTTGTTCCCATGGAACTCGTTGAACCTGTTGCACTTTATACTGGTTCGTATAATAACTACCAGGCGGACATCTCCGGATTCTTTAGCTTCATGCCGAATTACACATGGTTTAACCGATATCAACCACCTTCATATCCGAATGGTGGTGGCAGCCTTCAGGGTCCAGCTACCGGAGCAAACCGACTTCACGCAGCATATATTAAGGGCGCACATGCATCCAAAACTGGGGCTCGAGTCTATTATCTTGAAGGCGACCCTGAATGGCGAGTTGAACGCACTAATCATGGTATGAGTTTCTTGGGCGGCTACTGGGGCGGTACACAGACCGATGCTGACACCGGTTTCTGGGATCCCCAGGATATCACTTCTGATGCCAACGATGATGTTTTCGTCCTGGATATCCTTTCCACAGGTGACCCATTGATTAAGAAATTCACCAACTCAGGCGGTACATCTTTAGGCACATTCGGCGATAGCACTACAATATCATCCGACCCTGTCCGATTTGATGCCGCTTTTGCGAGTAACTGGATCTATGTGGCTCATACTGACATGATTTCCATATTCTTCCCATCAGAGCAATAGTAGTTAGTAATATCAGATTAAACACTTACCCCGGTCGATTCGACCGGGGTTTTTAATTCGTCGATACTGAAAAAGATTGAAAGATCAGTGTTTATGCTGAATTGCTTTCAAAATGAGAGTATTGTGAGTAGTGTAACAGTATTGAAGATGTGCCACAGTATTGAAGGTGTGTCAGAACTCAGAAAATTTACCAAAATTGTCATTCTGAGCGCAGCGAAGAATCTATTCGCGATAATGTAAATATCTATCCTTAGATTTAATCATTAATGCAGAAGCATATAGATTCTTCGCTGCGCTCAGAATGACAGATATCCCAGTATGGCAGATATCCCAGAATGACATATAAACCAATTTCTGTGACATTTTCAGTATCGATTCATTAGTAATATCCATATAGTTCTGATATAATTTATTTGTTTTCCTCACATTTACACATCAAGGAGAGTGTGCATTATGCGTAAATTGTTTTTACTGGCTGCAGCGGTTTCGCTTCTATTTGCGTATGCTGGATGTTCCAGCTCATCGAAACTGCCAACGCAGCCCAACAGCCCGGATTTACCGCAGGCTGATTATTCAACACCCAAAACTGACCTGCTCTATTCAGGCACATTTGAGATTGATATTGAAACTCAAACTATCACTCAAACCGACAGGAAGTCTGATATTGTCTATGACATCACATGGCTCCTGCCAGACAAATGCCCAGGCGGTTGTTTCAGATTCACCATTGTGGGTATGGTCGGATCAGTTCTTGAAATTGAACTGACACTGGAAAATCCACTGACTATTCAGGCATACGACCTGCGAGTCGAGTATCTTAATCTCTATGGCAAAGTTGTCCTTAACCCGGACAGCTACACCGATTTCCTCGGATCTCAATATTGGGATATTCATCCGTTCACAGCATTTGCGAAAGAGATTCCTGACCGAGCGTTTCCATTGGGTCCCGGCGGAATTGATACTGAAACTCTTTTCCTCGACTGCCCTCCGGGATCAGGCGCGTATGTGAACTACGCAATCACGGCACACCTGCCGGGCATGACACCTGAGCCGTACGAAATCGGTGACATGGCTCAATCCGGTGAGCTCACACCGGATGGCGGCTCATCAACAATTAGTTGCCGCGTGGATGACCATCAGGATGATGTTTCCAGTGTGTATCTGGATGCAACCCCGTTCACCGGCGGTCCAGTCGAGATGGTTCCTGAAGTTGGAAATCCCGGATATTGGACAGTGGATATATCCAACACAGAGGGCGCACCAATTGGCGATTATATCCAGCTGATCATGGCTTTAAGCCCGAATCCACAGAACATAAGCACATATAATTACATGACAATCTCTGTCACGGAACAGGGTTTGATTGAAACAATTGTCTATTGCGCGGATGGGCCTGCGGCGGGACGCCAAATTTATTCAATCGACCCCGAGGGCATTACCACACCTGAACAATGGACTCAGGACACAGGTTTCATCGAATGTCCAAGGCTTTCACCCTGCGGTGAATATATCATGTACACTCGCGGATTCAGCGCGGGAATGAACGGAGACATAATGATGATTGATGTCGCTACCGGCGATATCACTGAAATCACACCATCAGGTATGGAGGGCGTTTATGGTGATTTCTCTCATGACGGCGCCAGAATTGTCAGCGCGATGGGCGCTGATATCCTAATGTTGGATTTGTGGACGATGGACTACGACGGCGGAAATCCTGAGCAATTGACATTCGGCGCTGATGCGTGGAGCCCGTCATACAATTTCGATGACAGCAAGATCTATTATCAGCAATTCGCCAATTCGCAGATTTATATTTATGATGTCGATAGTGGCAGACTAACTCAATACACCGACAACGGAACATGGAACGATGATCCGGAGGGCTGCTTAAATGGAACGCATATCGTTTGGGCGACACATTACGGCAACAGCTGTCGCTGGGTTTATATCTCACCGATTGAAGCGTGGGATCCACCCGACAAGATTATCAATTTCGATTCCTGCGTGCGTTCGCCAGGCTACAGTCCCGACGGCACCAAACTTGTTGTTGACCACGGCAGATTTGACGCTGCCGAGATTGCAATCTATGATTTGGAAACTGATAACTGTTGGGATATCACAGGCAACGCCTGGGGCGATTACATGGCAGACTGGGGTTATATAATCCCGCATTAAGTGTAGTATATTTCTGTTATTTACAATAATTGAAACTGAAAGCAACATCCCCCGATTATAGAGTCGGGGGATGTTTAATTTGCGCCCGAACTGCACAACGGTGTATAACTTTCGCAACTACTTCCTATACATTTTACATTGCAATCTTGGCTATTTATATCTGCGATAAAATGGCATACTCTACGATCTGGGCTGGCACCACGGCTGTCACCGTGGCTATGAACCGGCAATCAAAAAATACACCGAGGACGGCACTGTAATAGGCATGTTCGGCGACTCGATATCAATAAACGGAACACCGTTGAGAATAGAAGGCAGCGATTATGTCGGTCCGGACGGCAATCTGATGTTCGTCATCCATGAGAGCAGCCCGTCTGACCTGCTTAGTGTCTTCCTCCCATCAGAAATGCCGTAGAGAATAAGTCTGGATTCTAATGAAACATGAATCAATAAAATAGCGTTGTTTGGGCTGCATGCTTATTGACGACGAAACCCAATAGTGCTATCATTATGATAGCGCTATTTTGGAGGCTGAATTATGGCTGAAATACTTGTTCGTAATCTGGATAAAAAAACCGTTGACCGGTTAAAAAAACGCGCGAAGAAAAAAGGGCGCTCGCTTCAAACAGAGGTCAAGCAAATTCTTGAACAGGCGGCGTCTATCGACATGGATGCAGCTCGCAAACTAACAAGCAATATACGCAGCGGTTTAAAAAGAAAGAAGTTCTCCGACAGCACCGAGCTAATCCGTGAGGACCGTGACAAATGAGCATCCTTGTTGTTGATGCATGCATTGGCGCAAAGTGGTTCTTCGAGGAGATATACACCGAACACGCTGTTCGGATTCTCGATGATAAATACACTCTTCATGCTCCAGATATTTTCCTGATGGAAATAACAAATCTGTTGTGCAAGAGAATTCGTCGCAGGGAAATAACCAATAAAGCAAGTGATGAAATCCGAAAGGCGTTAACGCAACTCCCGGTCAATTATCATGATGTAAATCAGCTTCTTGATTCAGCGTACGAAATCGCGGTCACAACAGGCAGCAGTTTATATGACTGTGTTTATCTCTCTCTCGCGATTTTATTGGAATGCCAAATGGTAACATCGGACAAGCGACTTGTTGTCAATATAATAAACACCCCGTTTAATAAGCATATCCTTTGGATTGAGGATGTTGAATAGGCAAATAATCCCGGCAAAGGGATGCCGGGTTACAATTACTTGAAATCACAAATTGTGATCTCAAATCCACCTGTCCACAGCTGAACAAATCCCACAAACCTTGATTAATTCCCAATTCCGCTTGCAATCGACCCTTGGTTGGTATTAAAATCACTCAATGGCGGAACGAATGGAAAAGATTCTTATCCTTGATTTTGGTGCGCAGTATAACCAGCTCATCGCGCGTCGAGTGCGTGAGGCTAAGGTTTACTGCGAAATCGTTCCGTACGACATCACACCCAAAGAAATTAAAAAAGCGAAACCGAAAGGATTGATTCTGTCAGGAGGGCCATCATCGGTTAAATGGTCAGACCCGCCATTGCCTCATCCCGGAATCTACAAACTTGGTTTGCCAATACTCGGAATCTGCTACGGCATGCAGGTAATGAATTTCCAACTTGGCGGCAGGGTTGGAAAAGTCCGCAAGAAGGAATTTGGCAGGACGGATATCAAGGTAATCGAGCCGGATTTGCTGTTCAAGGATTTGAACCCGCAACTGGTCGGCTGGATGTCGCATGGCGACAGTGTAAAGAAACTCGCGCCGGATTTTATAACGCTTGCAAAGAGTGTCAACACTCCGTTTGCGGCATGCGCGAATCCGCAGAAAAAACTCTACGGCGTTCAGTTTCATCCTGAGGTCGTGCATACGCCGTGGGGCAAAGACCTGTTCCAGAATTTCCTCTATCATGTATGCGGACTCACCGACTCCTGGACAATGGAGAATTTTGTACGGGCGACTGTGGCTGATATAAAGGCAAAAGTCGGCAGGAAAAAAGTGCTGTGCGGATTGTCCGGCGGCGTGGATTCATCAGCGACAGCATCCCTTGTCCATAAGGCGATAGGAAAAAATCTTACATGCATTTTCGTTGATCACGGATTCCTTCGCAAGGGCGAGCGACGTCAGGTGAGGACAGCGTTTGTCGATCACTTTGGCGTAAATTTAATTGTAGTCGATGCTAAAAAGCGATTCATGAAACGTCTCAAAGGCGTAACTGAACCTGAGACAAAGCGCAAGATAATCGGCGAAGAGTTTATTCGCACGTTCGAGGAGGAGGCGCGCAAGATTGGGAAATTCCATTTTCTCGCGCAGGGAACGCTTTACCCCGACATAATCGAAAGCGCGGCTCCGGGCAAACGCAAGGGACCCACGCACGTAATTAAATCGCATCACAATGTCGGTGGACTTCCAGATGACATGGAGTTCGACCTTATCGAACCGCTAAGCCATCTATTCAAGGATGAGGTACGGGCAGTTTGTCTTGAAATGGGGCTTCCGCATAATCTGGTTTACCGACAGCCGTTTCCGGGTCCCGGCCTTGCGATACGCATTATTGGTGAAATCACAAACGAACGTTTGAGAATTCTTCGCGATGCTGATGCTATCCTGCGTGAGGAAATTCTCAAAGGCGGGTTGTCGCGGGCAATCTGGCAGTACTTCACAGTCCTGCCGGTCATACGCAGTGTCGGCGTGATGGGCGATGAGCGGACATACGAATATCCTGTTGTCATACGAGCGGTTACAAGCGAGGATGGCATGACAAGCGACTGGGCGCGAATTCCGTTTGACCTGCTTGATAAAATCTCAAACCGAATCGTGAACGAGGTCGATGGTGTCAACCGTGTGGCGTATGACATCACATCCAAACCGCCATCGACAATCGAGTGGGAATAATTGGATATTCAAAAAGCGTTAAATAATCCGATTCAGTATGTGGGACATGGTTTATAATTGTTGTTGGAAGCAGACAAGGCTGTCTGCGTTCCGTGGAGTTCGAACATGTCGAAACAGAAACTAAAAATACTTGAGAGCCTTGATTACAAGATTCTCTACACCGAAAAACAGATACAGAAGCGCGTAAAGGAAATCGCGAAAGAGATATCCAACGACTACGCGAATAAAAATCCGTACGTGGTCGGCGTGCTCCGGGGAGCGTTTATGTTCCTCGGCGACCTTATCCGCCATCTCGATTTTCCACTGACAACGGATTTCATGGCGATTAGCTCATACGGTTCAAGCACGAAATCAACCGGCGTTGTTCGTTTGATAAAAGACCTTGATGATAATGTCGAGGGCAGGCATGTTCTTGTTGTAGAGGATATTGTCGATTCAGGCCACACGATTTCATACATCACCGATATAATCCGCACCAGGCGGGTAGCGTCACTGAAACTGGTTTCATTTTTAGACCGCCCAAACCGTCGCGAGGTGCCGGTTGAAATCTCCTATAAGGGATTCGACATACCGGACAAATTCGTGCTCGGTTACGGAATGGATTACTCACAGCTTTTCAGGAACACACCGTTCATATTCACATGCAAACATCTCCCCAGCGAAGAGAACGTAGTTAAAAGGTGAAAAGAAGTTAGCAGGTTAGCAAGTTAGTAAGTTAGCAGGTTAGCAAGTTAGTAAGTTAGCAGGTTAGCAAGTTAGCAGGTTCACTACTGTCCGGTTAAGTTAGATACCTATTACCGTATTGCTGATTAACAAAGAACATACCGGCTTATTGTATTTATAAGACATGAATAGTAAGTGAATGTCGAATCGTTCTATCCGTAAAAAGGGGACAGTCCACAACAGGCTTCAAATCCGATGTTATCAATATATTATACTGTAAACCCTCATTTATACAGTACTTATTCACTTTTTTGGGACAGTCCCCTTTTTACTACCATCATGGAGTATTCTCAGCTTTTACTTATCTTCAAATTTAACCGGACAGTAGTGATGTGATTAACCAATCAAGTTTGTACGTTGCTATTGTTATAAAATCATTTCATCGGGCTTGTAAATATTCAGGAACATTACTACAATTACTATTGATCTGCGTATTTTCTAATTCAGCAGAAATTAAATATGAGACGAGGTTCAGTTATGAGAATGAAAAAAATATCACTTGTTTTGCTAGTTGTTATAGCATTTGCGCTTGCCTCGATTTCGTGTTCAAACGGCGAATCACCGGTTGAACCATCAGCAAATTTACCGGATACATCCTCAGAATTACCCCAGGATTTTGGAATTCAGTATATTTCCGAAAGGAACATAATCAGTATTTACCAGGCGGAAATCGATCCGGATGCAGGAACTTTCACAATATAACCCATCGACCGTGCGAATGCATACCATTATCCGTTGTCACTGATTTTCCCGGACATTCTGGAAATCACAGATTTTGGATTCAGCCCGAATTTCTGGGCAACTATCAGATTGAACCATCCAATGCAGGGCAGTGGCATAGATGGTTTTGATCCACGAGTTATTGCGGTACTGCCTGCAAATCCGGGTGTGAGTATGAACTATCCAAATCTGGACGTTCATGCAAACAATTCAGTTGTTCTCAACCCCGATGGCTACACAAAGCTGTGGGATGAACCAACACTAATCGGCAACGCGAATCCCTTCGTCGCATATTTTAAATGCCAGCAATATCGGAAATGGTCATCCAGTGATGTTGTCGCGGAAACCAAAATATGGGATTTGGATTTGAGCGGATTCAGCGGACCAATGGCTTTCAATCTGATCGTGGATATCTCCACAAATTATCCTGATCCTTCTGAGCCGGTTGTTGGAAATGCGCCTGAACCGGTGGATATCGAACTTGATCTCCAATCAGGATTAACACCTGACTGCGGACAAGCTGTTGTGGATGTAACTTTATTGTATTGGCAGGGGCAGGATGGCATTGGCGGCGTTCAAATCGAATCACCCGATTTATTTAACGGAGCTGCAAATCTGTCTTTTAACAGTATTGAGGGAGATAACAAGTACTTATATCGAGGCGTTCTGGTTAACGAACTTCTTGCTCCTGAAGGTGAATATGATGTTCTGGTTGCGAGTTGGGATACTAACACCGGAATATATATATATGAGGAATTCGTTGTTGAAGTTGAATATGAGACTGGAACATATATTGATGTAACTCCACCGTGGCTGAATTTCACTCCAAAAGATATATTTGTTGTTGGCGATTATACGTATATAGCAGGATCGGTAAACGGTTTTCATGTGTTCGATACAAGTGATCCGGAAAATCCTGTTTGGCTGAACATGGTGCCGACATCGGATGAAGCTCTGGAAGTTTTTGTTTCAGGTGATTATGCGTATGTTGCGGATGACACAGGCGGGCTTCAAATTATAAATATAGAAACGCCTGAATTTCCATTTAATGTTGCTTCGTTATATTTGCCGGGAAAAGTAAATTCAGTACATGTAGTTGGTGATTATGCATACCTGGCAAATGAGGATGAAGGATTGCAAATTGTCAATATCAGCCAGCCCGGTAATCCTGTAATGGAAAAAAGATTCAGTTTACCCGGCAATGCTCACGATATCTTTGCTCGTGGCAACTATGTATATATAATCTGCAATTATTTTGATATGTATATTATTGATGTTAGTGAGCCGCAGGCGGTTGATGTCGTTGGCATCTATGAATCAGATGAATACCTTCGCGATATTCATATTCAGAATCACTATGCGTATCTGATTTACTCAGGTGGAACAGAGATTGTTGACATTGAAAATATTTCTTCTCCCGAACTGATTAAAACCACATGGGGCTATTCGAACAATTTGAGTGGAATTTTCATAAGTGGCAGTTATGCTTATATCGCGGGAAACTGGAGCCTGGACATTATTGACATTAACCCTCCTGAAGATGCGAGTCTTGTACATTCGGTTCCAATTCCCGGTAACTCGAGCAATGTATATATATCCGGAAATTACGCATATTTGGCAGACAGTATTTCAGGCATGCATATATTTGATGTAACAGATCCTCCAACTGCAACATTGATAAGTACCGCTTATTCCGCCGGATATACCAGAGGAGTCGCTTGTTCTGGCGAACATGCCTACCTTGCGAATAGGACAGGAGGAGTGCACATTGTTGATGTTTCAACACCTGAACTGGCATATACGGTTAGCGTAGTTGATGCAATAGATGAATCCTGGGTTGATACCAATAAAGTTGATTTTCAAAATGGATACGCGTTTACTGCATCATCAGGATCTGGAATGGGTGTAATTGATGTCCAACCGGCTGAATCAGCACATCTTATTATGTATGTCGGCACTTCCGGTTCAATAAAAAACATACATATTGATGGCGATTATGCATATACAATATCGCCTTATTCAGGCTATGGGCTGGATATAGTGGATATCAGCATTCCTGAATCAGCTTATGTCGCCAAGCGTTTTTCACTCAACCATGGCGCTGATGATATTTATGTCGCCGATGGTTACGCTTATGCCGCTATTAAAATCGATGGCCTTGAAATTCTTGATGTTGATCCGCTAATGGATATGTATAGCGTTAAAGTGGTTACCATGCCGCAATCTCCAATAGCTGTTTGCTGTGCGAATGGATACGCGTATGTTGCCATTACCAGCTCAGGTTTGTATATAGCGGATGTTGATCCTCCAGCCGATGCATTTGTTGCTAATATTGTTGACACGCCGGGTTACAGCTATGATGTTTGTATATCAGGAAATTACGCCTATGTTGCCACCAGTTATGGTGTTCAGGTTGTTAATATCACCGAACCTGAAACCGCGTTTTTGGAACACTCCATCGACACACCCGGAAGCCCAACAGGTATTGTTGTAGTTGACGGTTATATATATGTATCTGTTTCAAGCGGCGGTATGCGTATCATCAAATTGTAAATTATGATACATTCACCTCCGGGAGCTTCTGCACCCTTGCCGGAAAAGGGCGTAAGCCCCTCCAGTTTTTTAACAGGAGTGCTGAAGCACTCGAATTTCCGGCAAGGGTGCCGAAGCTCCCGGCGGATAAACTCATGCAGATTTAATCATCCAAAGCGTCGAGGAAATCATCCCAGCTTGTTTCCGTGAATCCCAGCGATGCATAATCCGCTCGATGGGTTGCCCAGTCATTGTTACTATAGTTTGTGGGAAACCATATCTGCCAGCCGGTTTCATCGTACGGGCAGGTTGTACCGCCTGTTCCGGCATGGTCATGAACTATCATGGTTTCCTCGATGCTGACCACTAAATCATACGCCGCATCCCGTAACGACTGCGGAAGTGTGGTACTTTCATTCACAACCTCTGCGAATACGCCTATGTCTTTTACCCAGTACTGATTGCAGAAAGGCCATCCGCTGCCCCAACTGCCGGTTTGGTAACTGCAATTTAGAATGAGTGTTTTGTAATCGGGAAGCGCGAGTATTAGCTCATCCGCAAACGCATTAAGCGCCGGAATCGCGTTCAGATCCATTTGATCGCTTTCCCAGGTGGCAAGCGTGTAGCCGCTTCCGTATGATGACACTTCACTCATATATGTCGCAACTATTTCCGCGCCCAGTTCAACTGGTGTGCATGTTTCGATATTGTCCAGAAGGTATTGCAGAAACAGGTGATACGGCAAATCGGGATTAAGCGGAATCACCATTTCCGACGCCACGCAAACCTCGCAGACATCCTTCAGGACATATCCGGTTTCGATGTAGCTCATCAGGCAGGAGTTGAATCCAATCATCGCGATTTTGTCCATATCCGGGTGTTCATCGAGAACAGTCTGGCATGCGTCCCGTATTTCCCACATTGACAATCCGCCGCAAACCTTGAAAAACTCAATTGGCTCAGGTTCAACTCCAAAAGGGCCATCACCGTGCGCGATTGTGGTTATGGCGTAGTTCCTGGCGGGATAGTTTTCCATCGCCCATCTGAGAAAATTTTCCATCGTTTCACCATTACCCATGTCAAGGCCACCGGGCGGAATTACAGCGCCGCCATCATCAATATGTGGTGAGATTAAATACCCGTTAAAACCATTCGGATCTTTCGCGATTTCAAGAATCCAGTCATCGGCAGTATCTTTCCTGTCATACAGCGCGACAATATTCAGAATGCCATCAACCGAGCCGACTACTTCCATTTCATTTAAGTCAATGTTTATCGCGTTTTCCACACCGTATGTTTCATTAATGTATGTCAGGTACGTCCATTCAGCCACATCATCGGGGGAAACCGTGATCATTAACATTTGATAAAGCGTACCCGAACCTGAATTCGCGAGAATCACACCAACATACTCCCCATGGGCTGCGCCTGTCGCGTTTACCAGATTGAGGCTGTATTCGTTCAGGCTGACCTCAGTGAAATCAACAAGAGTCTGGCCTGTTATTTCAGGGCAGTAAAGCGAAACAGAATCGATATCAAGCTGCCAGTCATATACCTCGACAGTTATCTCCGCCTCGGAATCCGGGATTTCCAGAAGTTCATCCTGATGAAAATTCCGTATCGAATACGGCTCAATGCAGTTGCCGGGATATGATGCGTCAATCGCGAACAATACATTCGGATTCCCGGACGGCAGTAATATCTGAAGGTTTTCCGTGTGCTGGCTTAGTCCGTCGAATTGACGATATGGCGCGGTTTTCGCGTACGCAATAAACGGATTTATCGGCAAACCCTGCGCGATATCGAACAAGCCTGTCCAGTTATCAGGATTCATTAGATTGTGCCCGACACTGTCAGCGTAAATTATCAATCGCACGTCGCGGGCATCGATATCAAACGGATTGGAAATCGTTACATCGACATCAATGATTCCGGTCAGCAAATCGTATGAATTAATCACAAAGGATGGCGCGGGAATGAACTCGGTTACATTGAAATGCGCGACCGCATCCCTGTTTGGCGTGATCGCAGCGGTTAAATCATCGAGATTGAAAGCGGCTGTCCACTCGCCCCATTGGTGACGGTTCAAATCGCTCGGATTGGCTTGTGAAACGGGCAAAGAGAAGGCATCGCTGTCCGGCGATGGTGTAATTGGTTCAGGCGCGTCGGATGAACAGCCTGAGATAAGGATAAACATTAGGATAATAAGGCCTGAGATAAATATTCGCATTTTTATAAGTTTCCTTTGAAATGAGATATAACTAATATAAATAATTTAAGACACGTTTTATTTTACCATAAAAAGCGTGGGGGCGCGGCACACCCGGCGTAAAATTGATGTGGGAGCTGAGTTGCATGCATCGGGAATAATCCTCAACATCTCTAGTTTGAAAAATAATTGTTTGGGTTTTGAATGAGTGATACAAAACCAATGACTTCTTGAATCATCTAGAATCAGGTCTTGCTAATTATTCCTTTTCCTTTAGCATTTCATGAATATTCAATGGGGGCATAACAAGTGTCGGTAAAATCCCTATTCTTGATGTAATATTTGCAACTAATTCACGTGCATAAGGAACAATATATGCAGGAGCGTGAACTTTTGAAAATTCATCTAATGTCGGTTCTCCTTCACCTTCGCCTGAATAATAACCAATGTATGTGAAATTCAATATTATTGGAGATTCTGCAATCTCATGAAAAAGGTCGAAAGTCACGTTTTGTACTAGCTGTTTATCATCAGGAAAACTGGATTTCACATCGATATTGAGTGCAATTGAAATCTCTTTTACATCAAAGGATATTATCTCAAAGTTCATTCTGCTAAGGATAATTTTCTCGATTTTTATACTCATAAATCGGAATCCTCTTAAGCTGCCAATGAGAATGATGCAGGTGGTGAGTCAATGGTTAATTCATCAATCTCTGGAGTCATCCATAGTTCATCAGTTTGGCAAATCAAAAATTGGATGAGAATATCATCGTGTTCTTGGTCATGGAAGGTAGGTAGTGAAAACCAAGTACTTTTTGTATAATCTGTATACTCTTCATAGTGTGTCATTAGTTTTTCATATTCCATCGAGAAATCTTCTGGATTAAATTCCTTCAGGCTCTGTTTGAAATATGAAACCATTTCTTCTATTCCTTTACGCACAATATCCAACCAATCCTCGTTAAATGTCTTATTGAATAGTTCATATGATTCCCGACAGGATGGACGATGAATCTCATTTAGTTGTGCCATTACAGAAGCATATTGCTGTGACAATCTAAGATATTTTTCTTCCTGATACTCTTTCAAGCGACATTTCTTTGTGGCTTCTGGTGATAAACAATGCACCATAATTGAGTAACCGTTTGGATTAGCAAGGTTTTCTTCCAATTCCCAAACAAAGTCTTCAAATCTCTCGTAATTATCATCAGTAATCCAGAATGCTTCAAATCCATCAACATAATCAAAATCTTCATCGGGGCAACCTGTGCCTGTCCAAACAACAATGGATTCAGTAAACTCAGATTCAATTCTCTGAATTACTTGAGCAATTAATTTCTCTTTTGAAATTCTTGAATTCACTTTTTATTTATTTCCTTGTCAATAATTAGAAAAACTCCATCTGCACGTCTCTGAATATCTTCTAATTCGCGAAATTCAACATCCATATCCTTATAATCGCCTTTTACTCTCTTTTCAGCAGCTTTCTTTAGTATTCTATGTACATTGAATTTATAATCCTTGATTTCGATCTTTGCTTGGTTATGCAATTCATTCTTTGTCCAAACATTTGGATTGGGATTAGGTTTCATTCCTTCTCTGGTTTGTCTTTCTTTATTTACACTAATCCCTCTAAATTCGAAAAGTGCAAAAAACGCTTGATACAGCGCATAATAATATCGTGATGCGGCAGCATTGTAATGATTGTTTTGAAACGATACTCTACTAACTGCCAAATTCTCAGCACTTTTTTTCCAGTAAATCTTTGCTCTTTCCTCATTATTCATATCTAGGACATTATTCATTATTCTAAAGTTCTAAAAAAAATGGTTCCCCTAAATGAAACCAGCGAAATGATAAATCATCTATTAATCATAATCAACCTCAAGTTTGTTTAGCAAGTAACCTTAACTCTTTCTACCCTGAATTCGTAACCCGACGACGCTTCCCCGGGTGTTAGTCTCTTTATTAGGATTCGCCACGGCAAGGCGTTGACAGGTTACAAATTGCCAACAGTCGGAACACATCGTCAATGCTCAGGATCTCGACGGGACGTCGAGGACACAGCCGATGGGACATCAGCGCTACGAGTCAGAACCTGCTAACCGACTAACCTGCTAACTTACTAACCTACTAACCTGCTAACTTACTAACCTGCTAACTTGCTAACCTGCTAACCGTCTTTTAATCGCCAAATACCCAGTGATGGGCGTCGAGGGGGTAATTGAGGATTTCGTCCGGGGTGAAGTAGATTGCGATTTCACGCTTGGCTGAGGTGTCGGAGTCGGCGGCGTGGATGATGTTTCGGGATATGTTTTGAGCGAAATCATAGCGGATTGTGCCCGGTTCGGCATCCTTTGGGTCAGTGTCACCCGCGAGTTTGCGGATTTGCTTTACGCAGTCGCGACCCTCAATGACCATCGCGACAACTGGGCCGGACATGATGTAGTCTAAAAGAGGCTCATAAAAGTCCTTGCCTTCGTGTTCCTTGTAATGCTCCTTCGCCTGTTCGGGAGTGATGTTGATAAGTTTCATTGCCAGTATTTTCATTCCGCGATTTTCGAATCGCTCTATTACTTTCCCAATTAATCCGCGCTGAACGCCATCCGGTTTTATAAATGCGAATGTTCTTTCCATTATGATTCTCCCTTCGTTTTTTGAGTGTCTTTCTTTCGATTAAAAGATGTGTTTCTATTTCGTCTAAAATAATAGTAAACCAGGAAAACGATTATAACACCGACACCGATTCCCGTTGTGAA
>JAGGVT010000015.1 GCA_021157815.1 bacterium
CAGGAAGACCTTTGCCAATATGTATTGACACTCCACTCAGCAAATTGGATTCAACACACAGGTCATTTCTTGTTAAAAAGTATTTTCCCAAAGCAAGTCATCAAGTTATTTTGCTGTCAACTGATGAGGAAATTGATCAAAAGTATTATGAAATGCTCAAACGGTCGATCGGTCATACATATAGAATCGACTATAATGAGAAAACTGAGAGCAGTACTATTGAAAAAGGATATTTTTGGTAGGAGATTATAATGCCAATTGAAACTGTAAGAGTCACAAAAAAAGGTCGCGATCAATTATTGACACTAAAGCGGCGCACAAAGATAGAAAACTGGAATATCCTTTGCCGTTGGGCATTTTGTGTTTCACTGGCTGAGCCTTCTTCCCCGCGAAAAGAACAGGTTTCTGGAGAGTTTCAAGTTGAAATGACCTGGAGAACGTTTGGAGGAGAACATTCTGATATTTACATGGCACTACTGAAAGAAAGGTGTCTAAGAGATAGTCTGGATCTAACTGATGAAGTACTATCAAAGCAATTTAGGTTGCACCTTCATCGAGGAATAGGATATCTAGCCGGAAGCCCTGACGTAAAGGACATAGTTGGGCTAATAAAAAGAGCGGATCCCAAGCGGAAAAGCTAATGGGGACGCTCGATTTATATTTAATTTCTATTTTTAATGGAGGTCATAATGTCAAGACAATACTCAATCAAATCTTTTCTCAGAAGTGCTCCTAATTCCTTGGTAATCCAATACTTGGAGAGGTTGGGTATTGATGCAAAGGAAGTTAAAAACAATAAAAACCTATCCGAATCGAAAATCGAACCGTTATTTGAAACCATCGAGAAGAATGAAAATCTTCGAGTTCGAATGGATGCCGATTTCAGGAATATTGAAAAATTAGCAACTGAAGGTGGTATAAAGGTGATTGTCGAGGAGGCAATCATTCAAAATACTGGAATAACAGAAGTTTTAAGTGACATGAAGGGGCATCATGAAGCAGTACTTTGGACATTTCTAAATCATCCAAAAGTTTTTGCTGTAGCCAGTCGTTTTTATGGTGCGGATAATCTGCCAAACAGAAGCTGGCGAAAGATTAAATATCTACCGGATGCACCATCAGCAACTGATAAAAACTCAAGAGATAGACTTACTCAAGCAATAGCAGCATATTACAAATCAGCAGAAGGTCGTGGGAAAGCTTGTAAGGTAGAACATTACAAGCGTGATGATAGATTGTACTGGTTCTGCTATGTCCAGGATTATGCAGGAACCTCAATTGAATTTGATGATAAAGGTGAGTTTCGTAGACGAACCTTGAAACCTGCATTTGAAGTAATATTTGTCCATCATCCTATTGAGAAGTCACTAGACACCTATGTTGTGGGTTATAAAAAAACAGTTCAGAATCTTCAGAAAATCTGGGCACTATCAATTCTTAACGAGCAAATCGAACCAACATTAGAAAAAGAGGAGGTTTACAATCTAACAGGTTTGCGGAATCGGAACTACCCAATGCTACTGGAGCCAGGTGGTGAGGTTGAAGATGTTCGAATCAGGAAATTAAAACTTGAATTCACGGTGCCAGGGAGCAAACGATTAACATTAGAAGCGGATGTTAGAAGCAATGAGCATGCAGTGTATGATTTATTTGATGATCTGCTTGAGGACGATATGAAAGATTTGGTTCAAGTCAAACAGGTTGGATTTCAATTTAAATTCAGGAGTGATGGGAGAAGAGGTCAAAATACTCTGTCGTTTGTTGTTAGTAATCCCAATTCAATTAGCCTTAAATATGACCCTAAGCATTTAATAGCTCGTGATTACTTGAAGAGATGGGGAATTGATGTCTCAGGCAGCAAAAAATGAAATCTTGAAACGTATGGATCTTTCAGATGACGTAGTCTTTTCTGCAGTCGAAATCCTGGTATTATCAACTGATTTGTTTGGCAAATTAATAGGAAAAGGAATTTTTGAGGAAATCAAACCAAGCAAAATTGTCCAATGTGACGGTTGTGAGGAATTATGTATTCAAGAAGTGGTCTTTTCGACTGACTCAGTATCTGGTGTCACACGAGCATTCATAGTATGCGATAAGAGAGAAGAGATTGGAAGAATCGAAGTTTCTCTTGATGACCTTAAACAATGGCAATTAAACATGGAAAAGTTTTCTCAGTGGTTATCACAACAAATGCATATTGAAGACCCCGGTTATTCAATTATCTCAAATAGACTTTGGTGGTTAGGGAAAAAACAAGTAGATAATAAACAAGTCGATTTTTTCCTTTTCCGGGGTTTGGCAAGAACGGATGCAGAACAAGTACTCAGAGATGTTGAATATATAAGGCAATGTAAAAATCCACTCTTGCTGGTTCCATTTAAGACTGAGACAAATTTGCCATATACTTTGAAAGGTAAGATTATTTCTCTAGATCGTCTGTTGAATTTCAGTGATTCAGGTATAGAATTGGATTTTAGTCAGATCGAGAGTATCTTGAGAAGAATGAGAACTGATGAAAAAAGAATCATAAAAAAATTCCCTACACCTTCCAATGTAAGTTGGGAGGATGTTACGATCGAATTCCTGTCCGATAGAGAGGTTTTGATCTCAGCATTTAACGTACGGGAAAAGGTCGACTATGAAGAAATGGGCTTAGACAAACCCAGTGGACAAGGTTTCACCAAACCGACAAATTTATGGGAATTGCTGGTAAACCTGGCAAAAATCGAAAGCAATCCAAAACTAAACACTCAGCAAATATATAAAATAATCAATCCTGTAAAGGATCGGAAAAATATCTCCCGATTGAGAACGAAATTAAAATCATATTTTGGTCTGGAGGATGAACCGTTTTACTCAACAAAGGAAATTGGGTACTATAAACCGAAATTCAAACTTGTTTGGCCAGTTCATTTAAATTGCGAATAGTGAAATGTCACAAAGCGCAAAAAAAATATTAAAATTCTTTCTTGATCCAAACCTCACAATTGAAGAGCCTTTCTGGATAATTCAAAATTAGCAAAATTGAATCATTGTGAAATTTCACCATAGTAGGTAGAAGCATGGTCCGGGAGATTATGCTTCACTATAAGCACAGGGCATGTGTTGAATATCCCTCGAAAGCTACCCGGACCAGTTTTCGGGGTTTTGTTTTGCATTCAATCAAATGAGTGAAAAAAGAAAAAATAATCGATTCACTTATAACCAAAGGTTCTCAGTAGAGCCTATATCAAAGCCTGATTGGAACAAGGTGGAGGATTTGCTAGCTCGGTTGATTGCTCAGGCGTATGCTGAGGATCATCCAGAGCAATTTAGTACAGATACGACGATTACAAATGAACAAAACAATAAAAATCTAATAGACAGGAGTAAAAGAAATGAGTATCCAACAAAAAATACAGGTTATTGACAGGAACCAGGAGTTACTGATGTTGATTCTTCCGCATCTTGATTACCATCCCAGCAAACGAGCGTCGAACGGAGATTACATGTGTAAATGTGTATTCCACAATCATAATCATCCTGATGAATACAAAATGAATGTCGGCCTGAACGGATGGTGGTGCAATTCAGCTGGTGAGGGTGGCGAATTGGTCCAACTTGCCCAACACCTCAGGATTGACCTTTCGAAGTATTCGAGCAATCAAACCTACAATGCTGAGAAAGCCTTTGACTACACGGATGAGAAAGGAAATCTGCTGTTTCAGGTGGTTCGCTTACCCGGAAAGAAATTTCGTCAACGTCAAATGGTGAATGGTGAAGTTAAATGGAATGTTAAAGGTGTAAGGAAAGTTCCATATCGATTGAGGGAGTTGACTGAATCTGAGAATGACAATTCAACAGTATTCATCTGCGAAGGTGAGAAGGATGTTGATAATGTTCGAAAACTTGGATTGATTGCAACTTGTAATCCGGGCGGTGCTGGCAAATGGCGTAAAGAGTATTCCAAGTTACTGAAAGGTCGGAATATCGTTTTATTGCCTGACAATGATGATCCTGGTCGAAAGCATATGGAAACTGTCGCAAGGATGAGTCATGGCATTGCCAAAACAATCAAGATTGTAAACCTCCCCGGATTTAAAGAAAAGCAGGATATATCTGACTGGTTGCGAAAGGGGAATTCGGTTGATGATCTATTAAAGCTGGTGGATGAGGCTGAGGAATGGGAGCCTTCAGATTTAGACGTGAATGACAAAGACTTATCAGATGCTGAGAAAGAGAAACGGGAATCTCAAGCAAATACAATTCTGAAACACCTTCTGAAATCAGGCATTGAATTATTCCACGATCAACGTGAGAAGCCATACATCATCATACAGACAAAAAATGGTCAGGAGGTTCTATCTGTTGATTCGAAGAGGTTCAAAACATGGTTGAGCAATCTGGTTTGGCAGGATTTTGAAACAGCTTTAAACGGTCAGGTACTCAAAACGATACGTACTCAGTTTGCCGGAAAGGCAATCCATGATGGTTATCAACGTGAATTGAATGTTCGTTATGCCCGAAATGAGGAGTCAATTTGGATTGATCTGGATGGGCATCAAGCTGTTAAGGTTACTCAAACTGGACATGAAATCGTTACAAATCCTCCAGCTCTTTTCAGATGGTTTTCACACATGAAACCTCTGTCAACGCCTGAGAAAAACGGGGATTCTTTGCAGATAACCAAATTCCTCAACATTCAAGATTCGGATAGCAAATTACTATTGGTGTGTTATTTAATTGCTGCAATGAATCCAACAATTCCTATTCCTGCACTGGTATTTCATGGTGTCAAAGGCTCAACTAAAACCACATCTCTCAAGGTAATCAAACGAATATTAGACCCATCAAGGGTGCTTGTTAGAGGTACAGTTCCTGACCAGGATGGATTCTCTTTAGCTGCATGGCAAAATCGAGTTCTGTTTTTCGATAACCTCAGCTCGATTCCACCGTGGTTCTCAGATGCATGTTGTCGAGTGATAACAGGTGAGGGATGGTCGAAACGCACTCTTTACACCGATGAGGATGTTACTTTTTTCGAGTATCGGGGAGTTATTGGGTTGGCGGGGATAAACTGCATTGTTGATAAATCAGACCTTCTGGACAGGTCGATAATAATTCCACTAAACTCGTTAACTCCTAAGGAAAGGCGTCTTGAGAGTGAATTCTGGGGGGAATTTGAAGATGCTCTGCCATCAATCCTTGGTGGCTTATACGATACATTATCTAAAACTCTTGCTATTGTCCCAACATTAAAACTGCCCGAATTGCCAAGAATGGCAGATTTCGGTTTGTTTGGTTCAGCTGCAGCAATCGCATTGGGGAAAACCTCTGATGATTTCTTGCGAGCCTACAACGGCAATATTAACAGGCAGAATGAGGCTGCAATTGATGCCAGTTACGTCGCACAGGCAGTCATTGAATTAATGAAAAAAGAAGCACATTGGAAAGGTTCCTCGACTGAACTTCTGGATGAGCTCAATCAGTTAACAGATGGATTACGTATAAATCGGAAATCACACAAATGGCCACAAGACCCGAGTTGGTTAACCAGAAGATTGAAAGAGGTTGAACCAAATCTTCAGGTCATTGGTATTAATGTAGAGCATGAGAGGGGTAATGAAGGCAGGAAGATTGTTATTACTGTAAATGAAGATTTGAATAGTGATGGTAATTGTAATCTCATCGAAGAATGACAGCACAATGACAGCAGATAACAAAATGGTGTCATACTGAATCACCTGCAATTATCACCATTAGAGACACCATTGACGTCAATGACACCATATTTGCTACTACCTGTATATGTAAAGAGAAATAGAGTATTACAACACGCCGCTGTGTCAGAAGGTGCTTATCTGGTCTGTAAAATACAATGGGGGTTAGCTTACAGGTGGCTTCTCTCTCTTGTGATTAAGGTAAAAAAGAGGTGTTTATATGGGTGGATATGGCAGTACGAGGTGGGAATATCATCAGAAGAAGAGGTTAGTGGAGGACTGCCTGCATCTGGATATCCTGAAATTAAGCGAACAGGGATTGATTTCAGGCTCTTACACGCATGGAACTTCTGTTTGGGAGAATTTATCTGGTGGACGGGATGCATCTATTGAATTTGAGATATTTCCTGTTGATTATCTTTCCAAGATTATGAGATTTAACTACACTGCGGAAAGCGATGGTAACGAACAGAAGATCCAGTATGACTGCAGATTAGTCTCAACAAAAGCGTTTATTGGAGGATTTCGATGGTGGTTCACTTGTCCGTTGATAATAAACGGCATACATTGCAACAGGCGGGTAAGGAAGTTGTATTTACCGCCGGGAGAGATATATTTCGGATGCCGTCACTGCCATAATTTGACATATCGAAGTTCACAGAGTCACAATAAGCAGGTTGATGAGCTTCTATCACTTTCTCATGAACAATTGCTCGCAATGGTGCAGGAGGGTTCTATGAAGTCAAAGTTTCTTGCTATCAAGGCTCTGGAAAAAAAGTTCGGTTTGTGATTATTGACATAGTATAATTCTAATGATAGCATAATGTTATAATATCATTCGGAGGTCGGCGATGAAAGTACTAACAATCAGAATTGATGATGAACTATATGAGAAATTACGCTGGGTTGCATTCAAAGAGCACTGCAGTCAAAATTCAATTGTGGTGAAACTTCTGGAAAAAGAAATGAAGAATATAAAACTCCCAAAGGAGATCCGAGATGACTAATCCACTTGAGATTGTACAGGCTTTCAATGGCATTGATGATATTTCCTTACGGGTGAATGCATCAAGGCTCAAAGCTCTTGCCTGGGCAAGGGTGTCAACAGAAATGCAGGATGCGAAAGGGCACTCAATACCTGAGCAGCTTAAACAGATTAGAGAATACGCTGAAAATAATGATATCGAAATAGCTGCAGAGTATTCCGAAGCTGCAAGTGCATATCAGTCGAGGTCAAAACGATTGGAATTCGTAAAGATGCTTCAACATGCTCAGGATGATCCTGACATCTCTATCATTTTAATTCATGACTTCTCTCGGTTTTCCCGTGACAGCACAAAAGCCAAGACGCTGGTAAGGGAGCTGAAAGATCAGGGAATCAGGATAATTTCCTTAAATGATCCTGAGTTTGATACTGATACTGTAGCTGGAGTCTACATGGAGGCTATCACATATGCAAAAAACGAAGCTTACAGCAAAGAGGTAGCATTTCATACTCGAAAGGGATGCAAGGCAAACGTTAACGCACGTGATGATGAAACGGGGTGGGGTTATAAAAATGGGGGAACTCCCATGTGGGGTTATAAGTCTGTCAGGCTGGAACGCGGTTTCGAGAGAAAAGGGATTCCAATCATTAAGGCTATTTGGAATCTGGATGACTCCATAGTGGAGGGTCGTCCAGTCCATGAATGGGCAAAGTATTGCCTGGTTGAACTGGCAATGAAAGGTGCATCACTGGCTGAAATCAGAGATTTTTGTAATGAGCAGGGACTTCCCGCGAGAAGAAGCAAGCACTGGAGTTTCAGCACGTGGAAATCGCTGCTTTCACTACCTGCCATAATGCAATACAGCGGATATGGCCTTTGGAATGTCAGGAGAAAGAATGGCAGTTATAAACCTTATGATGAATGGGAGATTGTTGAAAATGCCCATCCTGCAATTATTACCACGGATGAAGCAAAAGCTATTCTGGATGTAAGAAAAGAACAGTCAAAATCGAAAAGTTTTGGTAAATCTCATAAGAGACTGAGAAATTCACCATACTTATTGAGTGGAGGGCTTTCAAAATGTGGTCGATGTGGCAGCAATCTTGTCGGATTCAAGAAGGACCGTAATCACGCATACTATGTCTGTGGGTCTATTCAATACAGGAAAGGAAAAGGATGTGGTCCCGGAGTTTATATACCTCAAATGGAATTGGAAGAGGAAGTTATCAATGGGCTGGAAGAAATGATGTCCAAATTCACGGTATCTGATGGATTTGAGGATAAGATTAACAATGAGATCAAGAGAATTTGGGAGAATGAAACTGGAGTAACATCTCATGTTGAAAAAGAATTACGCGAGGTCGAAATAAAACTGAAGAATATCTATGATGCTATTGAGAATGGTTTCCATGCTGATACTGCTTTATTAGAGCGGTCTCAAAAGCTTCAGGTTAGAAAGGATGAACTTGAGAATATTTGCAGGTTAAAACTCAATCCACCTTCAATTGATTCAAATGCAGTCAGAGAATATGTGACGGATTTACGTAGAGTGATTAACTCAAAGAATGCAGTAGAGAGCAGGAAACTCTTAAGAATGTCTGTTGAGGGAATTATGTTTGATCCTGAAGCACTTGAAGTTATGATTAACTATAAGATACCAGAATCGGTTGGTTTTAAGATGGTAGCGGGGGGTGGATTCGAACCACCGACCTTTGGGTTATGAGCCCAACGAGCTACCGACTGCTCCACCCCGCGTCAAATGCAAAGAGGAATTCTACTTGATTAATATTGCTTTGTAAAGCTATCTGGATAAATCAGCTTTGACGGTATGATTAACAGCTCAAAATCGTACAGCGAAACAAAGCCAGAATTTCAGCAAATCCCGGATATTCAGATGTCATGCGGTTCCTGTGAATCGCTTTCGTGCATGAAACGTTTCGCGTATTCGATTGCATCACCGTATGTTAAAACCTCGCCGCTTGCCTGTCCCTCCTTGATTACTTTCAACAGAATACCGATTTTCTTGCCAGGTTCGAGATTCAATTCCTTCATGAGTTTATCGCCGTCAACCAGTTCCGGTGGACGCACCAGCAGCTTGTTACGATTAAAATACGCATCAAGAAGAATTGCGGCTATTCGGTCGTGACGCTGGTTTACAGCATCATCCACCTTTTCCCCCTGTGCCGCAAGACGATCCGCGATTGAGATTAATACAATGTCTATGCCACATTCAGCGTAACGGTCAAAGAATCGGAAAATCGCTTTAGGCAGTGTCGGACTGTCCGGATCAAGGAATCCCGGACGAAGGTGGCCGTCAATCAGATTGTTGATAAACACTCGCTCACGTCGGGAAAGATGCAGGTAATCAAGGTACGGTTCTATTATCTCAACGCCGAGTTTGTTATGTCCTATGAACGTGATTTTGCCATCCTCTCTGATTTCTCGCGCGCGAGGCTTTCCGATATCATGGAAAAGTAGCGCGAGTTTCATCAGCGCGCCGCGATTTCTAGCTGGAACCATTTCGGACTGAACCAGTTCAGTCAGCCTGGCGCTGTATGGCTCGGTGATAGGACTATCGAATTTCAGAACATTTTCAAATTCACTAACCGCGCATATTGAATGATCAAAGACATCCAGATGATGATATTCGTTCTGTGTGACGCCTTTCATGATTTCAATTTCAGGAAACATTGAGCTCAGCAGTCCGACTTCATCCATCTTAAGAAGAGTTTCCGCGGTTTTCGGGCGATTCAGGATTTGAAAAAGTTCATCGCGCACCCGTTCGCCTGAAATGTCCGAAAAGCCAGATGTAAACTCATCGACCGCCTTGTATGAATCCGGGTCAATTGTAAAATCCAGTTGGCGTTCGAAACGAAACATACGGGCGATTCTGAGAGGGTCATCCTTTAAAACCTGTTTTGAGTTGATTCGAATGATGCACCGCTGTAAATCCTGAATGCCGTTACTCGCGTCGAGGATATCGCTAATATCAGGATTTGGATTCTGTACAAACGAGCCTATCTCAACCGCGAGAGAATTAATGGTGAAGTCGCGCCTGAGCTGGTCGTCAGTGATGGTTTTATCCAGAAGGTCTGCAAGATCATACTGATTATCATTGACTGTTATTCGATAGACAATCATGTGTTTTTCGAAGCGAACAAGAGTTGAGCCGAATTTTTCACTGATAAGTTCGCCGATCAATTGCGCATTGTCATCACCTTCGAACATCAAATCGGCATCTTTTGGATGAAGCCCCAAAAGGGCATCGCGAATGTACCCGCCGATCAGGTAAGCTTTGATAGAGCGTCTGGCAGCCTGATTCGCGATAATTCGCAGTACGGGGTCATCAGTAATCAGTTCTTTTAGATGGTTTAAATCCTGCATCGGGGCAAGTATATCACAGCGGAATGAGGAATGTTTATAAGGTACGGATGAATAGCAGAGGGTAGGGGAAAGCAGAGGGTTAAAGAGCATAAACGCTAAGTTATTTATCCTTGAAAAAGCTACTTTAAACTACTGTAAAATCGCAATGAACTGTAAAGCCGGACATTGAAATCAGAGCCCCAAACGTTAGTGAGGGGTAAGCAAGGTTTATAGCAGCTTCGAGGTTACCCCTCACTAACGTTCGTGGCTCGGATGATGCATCAGTCGGGAATTGAGTGAATACTACCTGGCAACGAAAAGTTTAACTTAGCGCTTATGGGAGGCTGGGGTGGGGGAATAATGCTATCCTCGTATGCCTCTTCGACGGATTCCCCTGCCTCTGGTTGATACTCGCGGCACGCCGACTTTCGCCTTGACAACATCCAGAGCATTGACCATAACCTCAACCGGTATCAAAGCATCAATACCGCCGGGGACAGGAGTAATCGCACTGCAGATATTGGTCGCGCTGTCGATGTTTACATCACCGCTTAGCTTGTTGCGTTGGAAATTGTATCCTGTATCTATGACATAACTGCCTTTTTTCAGATTCTTGCCGCTTATCGCACTCGTAGTATTTAACGCCGTAATTATAATCTCGCCGCGCGGATTATATTTCTCGATGTTTTGTTCCTGTTTGCCGGAGGTACTGAATACATTTCGAATCGAAACACGCGCTCCCTGGTCATAAAGATAACCAGTAAGGTATTTACCGAAAAATCCCCGTGTGCCGTCATTTTTAGTGGAAATGATTAATATCCCCTTTTCCTTGTAGCCCTCAACGTATTCTTCCAATGTGTCATAAACCGCGCGAACTTTCGGCGGTACAAGTGTGGGTTTGCCGTACATGTATTTTGCAAATGCATAGTGATGGCATCCGCTTAAATCCTTCTCATGAGGGAGAATTTCCATAATCATCTCATACGGGGGATAATCAAACCTTGGTGTCGCTACCAGAACTCCGGTATAACTGTCATCCTCGGCCATGCTTTTCAGTTTGTCCGGAAATCGACGTTCGACATTCCTTTCAGCAACCTGGTCAATAGAAACCTCGAACCCAAGGCCCTCTGCAAGTTGAACCACTTTTTCCGCCTGAGCCATGACAATCTGATCACCGGTAACAAGCAGGATTCCAATCTTTGGAATTATCTGATGCTCCTTTTGAATCGTATCGAGCTCCCTTTTCAAGGCTCGTTTACGACTGCTGATTATCGCTTTCGCATCAAGGAATTGCGTTATCATCAAGGTCACCGTTATAAGGGCATTATGATAAAATCGAGTACCGAATTTCTGCATTGTAGTATCCGGAATACTCGCGGATACAAATTCATTTTATCACAAAGAGACCTCTGAAATAGTGTGGATTTTGAACATTGAATTAGTCTATTCACAGTAAAACCTTTAGCTATAGATAAACAATCGCCGAAAATTGAACATACGCACAAAACATAATCAGAAAATATAAGATTGAAAGCAACGCGAAGTAATCCATGAAAATAAAGGGAGTCCGGTGGGAGGAGGAGACCACCGGACTCAATACAAGTCTAGAACATCCAGACATTGTAGTCAAGAGCTTAAGAAATATTTTTTCAATGAATTTAACATGTCATGTAATGGATAAATCCAGAAAGCACAAACAGTTCCACTCACTTACACTTGATTAAACCTGTATTCACACATAGCTAAAAACTATTTAGCATTAAGCACAAACAAATTTGCCTGTTGAGCAAACGCTCAGACAGTCGCATTGATCGCCAGCACAACATAGTTGCTTTCAAACACACTATATTTGGCGGAAATAGTTAGTATTCCCTCGCCAACAATGCTGAAGAACATTCCGTTTGGCGTAATTGTTCCCAGTGAAGGATCCGATATTCTCCACTCGACTGCAGTTGTGTAGTCCACCTCAGTGCCATCAGAGAAATTACCCGTGCATGTAAACTGGATGGATTCCTCTTCATCGATTGTGGCAAACTTTGGAGTTACGGTAATTGCTCGAAGAACAGGAACTTCAGTTTGTTCGCCACCCGGAGGTGCGCCCGGAACGGTTACAGCTACAGTCTGACTGTTCATACCGTTGTATTTCGCGTTAATTATCACATCACCCGGCGCGTTTGCCACCAGTGTTCCATCACTGAGGAAAAACGCGACAGACGGGTCAGATGAAACCCATTCGACAAATGGAGTCAGGTCAAATGAAACCCCACCGGGAAAAATTCCAGTCGCAAGGAATTTGGTTATATATCCGGCTTCAAGGAGAACATCATGTGGTTCAAGATTGATACCCATAAGGTCGCCACCGGGAAGAATCGGGTCGTCCGTCGGTGAACCCTGACATCCGATAGTAATCAGCATGAGTAAGAACAATGCAGCAAGCGTAAGTGGGAAGAGCTTTTTCATTATGATAAAACCATCCTCATTCATGAAAAGTATGAATAAAAAATATGCAAAGCCAAACAAACACATAACGCATTAACAGCACCGTGTCTGCAACTGGGAATTAAATCATATAGAGGCTGAAAAATCCAGTATTGTTTTTAAGGCGAAAATCTCTACCTGCCAACTTTCCACTTTTATCCTGATTTACCTCTTGCATCTTCCAGTCAAGCCTACTATTATAATGAGACAATTTTGCGCACTTTCCCGGGGAGAAATTCAATGGCTCTGAACGTTCTGATAATCGACGACGAAGAAGGCATAGGATTAACATACAGGGATTTGCTTGGAGAACTCGGAATGGAGGTTCGTTTCGCGACTGAACCAGAGGATGGACTCATAATGATGAGGTACTCTCCTGACATCGTTTTGCTTGATTACAAGATGCCACGGCTTGATGGCATCGAGGTTTTGAAACGTATCAGAGAGGATAATCCGGAGCAGATAGTTATCATGATGACAGCGCATGGTTCCATTTCGAACGCTGTCGATGCCATGAAGCTGGGCGCTTTTCATTACATCCCCAAACCTTTTAAAATCGACGAATTGATGGCTGTAATAAAAAGAGCGCGTGAGATTATCGACATGCGCAATCTTCTAAAGCTGACCGACAAGGCTGTTGAATCCGGCGATTTCGGACTTCTCGACGGCAAATCTCCCGCAATGAAATCTGTTTTCAAGCGCGCGGGGAAAGTGGCGGACAAACCCAAAACCTCGGTTTTAGTTCTGGGTGAAAGCGGAACAGGCAAGGAACTGCTGGCACGGACAATACACAATATTTCCCAGCGAAAAGAAAAACCATTTGTGGCGTTGAACTGCTCCGCGATTCCACATAACCTGCTTGAATCCGAGCTGTTCGGATATGAACCGGGAGCGTTTACCGGCGCGAACAGGCGTCAACGCGGGTCGTTCGAAGTCGCCGACAACGGAACAATATTCCTGGATGAAATTGGCGACATGCCTTTTGAACTGCAGTCAAAGATTCTCAGAGTCCTTGAGAGCAGCTCATTCAACCGTCTGGGAGGCGCGAACGAATTAATCAAGGTGGACGTTCGCGTGATAGCGGCATCAAATAAAAATCTTGAGCAGATGATAAATCAAAAACTATTCCGCGAAGACCTTTATTTCAGATTGAACACATTCACAATCGAAATGCCGCCGTTGAGAGACCGTGGGAATGATGTTATCGACCTTGCGATGAAGTTTATCAGGATGTTGAACAAGGAAATGAAAATGGATATCGCCGGACTCTCTCCCCAGGCGGCACGCGCTATCAAATCATTCTCCTGGCCGGGAAATGTCCGCCAATTGAGAAACTCAATTGAAAGCGCGATGATTGAATGTGAAGACAATTACATACAGGTTGAAAACCTTCTATCAGTGATACAAACCGGCAAGGAACAACAAGCTGCTAAAATTGCGGGACGGTTTCTGGAATCCGGTACGCCCACGCTTGATGAGATCAAACGGGCATATATCATAAAAGTGCTCGGCCAGTGCAGGACAGATCAGGATGCGGCTGATTTATTGAATGTCAGCCGCAGAACCGTTACACGTTTCAAAAAAGAGATTAACTCAACACCTAAAAAACAAAACCTGCAATAGTTGAAGAAGCAATATATGTAGGGGCAGGTCTCTGTGCCTGCCTTTAGGTTTGCTGTAAATACAGGGCGACCCACTAGTGGGCGAACACAAGGAAGCTGTCTCAGAACCTCAAAACAGCAAGAAAAACGTCATTCCCGCGAAAAGGACTGTTGAAAAACCTAATTATGTAGGGGCAGGTCTCTGTGCCTGCCTTTAGGTTTGCTGTAAATACAGGGCAGCCACAAAGGGCTGACCCTACGGTTCGGGATAAAACAATCTTTTTCAACAAGCCCGAAAGCGGGAATCCAATTTTTGCTTTAAGTCAGACTACCGTACAGGATTGAATCAGAAGAAAAATGGATTCCCGCTTTCGCGGGAATGACGTGTTATTCGACCTGATGGGTTGTTTGCCCTGAAGGTTGCCGTAAATACAGGGCGACCCACTAGTGGGCGAACACAAGGTTCGCCCCTACGGTTTACGCCCAACGGGGGTTTTTTCTACAGCCCCCTATTCCCTCCAGCTTTTCCTCAACCTCATTAACAACGCTGGCACGTTCAAATTTTTTATCACACGGACGATATGTATTACAGAATGGTAATACATTAAATGTGCTACCTCCTAACCTTTTTTGATAGACGAGAAGAGAGACAAACTCCCTATCCCCAGCCTGAACGATTTGCTCTCTTCTCTGTTTTTTTTGCCCAATTTCAAATCGACATTTCCCCCGCCAACTCCCCATGAACGTGGAAGAGCATTTTGATTAAGCGTTACTCGACAGGATGAATGGCACCGACAGGACAGACCTCAAGGCAGTCCTTTGAATCCGTGCAGAGATCAGGGTCGATTTCGTATTTCTCTTCACCCTCTTTTGGAGCGTTATTCGGACACGCGTCCGCACAAGCACCGCAGGCAATACAATCGTCATTGATAAAATAAGCCATGATAATCTTTTCCTTTTGATTGATTTAACTTCATAAAACCAACGCCAATTATAGAACTCCTTAAATGAAATTCAACTGTTTTCAGAATATTCATGTCCATACCAAATAATTTCAAGAAAACCCCATCATATCTTTAAACACGTTAAATGTTATGAATAACGCTCGCACCTTTCAAAGCGAACTTATTTACAGGGAAAATTTGATTTTTATGCATCTCGTATTCGGGATTGGTTTTATCAACCCGTTTGGAGACTAAATTGGGACATAAAAGGTTTTTATTACACATATTCCTGCTGACTGCATTAGTATTCTGCATATCGGCATGCAGTCGGTCACAACCTCCGATATCACCAGCGAACAGTTCGCTCAACCCACAGGACAAGGTTTCAAGGTCATCGATGGATTCCACCGGTGAATCGGCATTCGCCAGATTCGATATGCTGCTGAACCCGGACAAACCGGAATTGTCAATCACGCCCATAAGGCGTTCAGCTGATATCGGCGACTCATCGGACCTTGAAATAGACCAGTATCTGCAATCAGACCCGTGCAGCGATTGTTTGAAAGTCAGCGGTATCGGCATGGACGAAGAAGGGCGAGTGTTCATGGATGTCGGCATTAAGCATCCATTTGATGAGTCAAGCCAGAGGCTCGATCTTAACGCTTATGACATTCGGGCGATTATCATTGTCCAGGGAGACCGGATTTTCCCCCAGACAATCATTAACGGCCAGTCCGTTCTCGGACATTTTCACTTTCTCGCCAACGCTGACGGGTGGACAAACCATTTCGATGATGGTGTTAACGGCCAGTATCCCGGAAACCTGAATCCATTTATCGAATTCTTCACTGAGGATGACCCAACATGGGATGGAATCGGGGATGAAATCGAGAATCATGTTATGGCTGTTGGGGCTGATTACGATTTCAAACGCCTGATATTCGACATACCTTCAGGCGAGGATTATCAGTTCCAGCTTGTTGTTGGCGCAAGTTACGGCCAGTCCGCAAAAAAATCAGTTACCGAGGGTGAACCTGGAAGCCGCACAAATCCCATGTATTTCCTGCCGGAATTCAACCGCAAGGAAGCATATTCAGTCGTCATGATCGCTGATGAACTGAATTTCGGGGCGAATCCCGAGGTTGTTGTTGACATTGAAATAAAAGACTGGCAGGCAGGCGCGCATGTCGGGCAGGTTTATCCTGAAGACCTGAATGACCTAACCGGACCAAGCGGAATTAACATTATTTCTCTTGAAATCCCTGAACTGGATTATTTCTCTTCGGAACCTGATTCGACCAGTGGAACGGGAACATGGGAAAATCCGATGCACGCCAGATTCAATGTGCCGGTATCATCCTTCTCGCTTTACTCATGCCTCACGCGTGTAAACGATGAACGGATTGTGGAAGACATGGACATGTCAACCTACCAGTATGCGGAAATCGACACATTTATTCAGATGGGCGAAAACAAATCAATCACAGATATTGCTCTTCCACAGCGTAATGTTGTTCTTGGCAGACGCTCTGTAGCGGTTGATGACAATCGTGTTTATGTAACATGGGCGGATATTCAGGGCTACACAGGCGTTATCCTGTGTTCGAGATCAAGTGATAACGGAGAGACATTCAGCCCTCCGGTTACTGTGAACGATGCCGACCACGTGGACGCAAAACAGAGGCCATCCATAGCTGTCAGCAGTACAGGCAGAGTTTATATTGTCTGGGAGGATTATGGAAACCTGAATCCGTTCAGTGACGCGCCTGATATTCTCTCGGCATCCAGCAATAATCAGGGATATTCATTCGGTAGTGTTGTCAAAGTGAATGATATTGAGACTGTCGCTGATGATTTCCAGACTGAGCCTACAGTCTGCACAGGCAACGCTGGCGATGTTTTCGTTTGCTGGATGGAGAAGCCATCCGGGAATTCGTTCAAGCATATCCGGGTTGCACACAGCGTCGATTCCGGGCTGACGTTTACAGAAAAGAAAATTGTTAGTGAACAACTGCGAGTCGGAAATCCCACGATGGATGCCAATTCCAATGGCACAATCTGGGTTGCATGGCGCGATTACCGCAACGAAAATCAGGATATTTTCGCTGTTTGTTCCACAAACAATGGAACATCATACGGAAGTGAGATTCGTGTTAATGACGATCAAACAGCCGAATACCAGAGCGCCCCATCTCTGGTGGTGGATGACGATGGCGTTGCATATATCGCGTGGGAGGATTCGCGCCAACCCGGCAGAAGCGATTTCAACATTTACTTCGCACATTCAACAAGCAGTACATCGTTCAGCGAAAATCAGAGAATCAACCGCATTGACAATGTTGCAATGAATCCAAATATCGCAATAGCGCCAAATGGCGGAATATTTGTAGTGTATCGCGACATGCGTTCCGATGTCTGTGGTGATATTTATGTAACGGGAAGCCTTGACAAGGGCCAGACATTCTCAGTCCATCACGATGTCAAGGTGAATGATGACGATACGCCATCAATACAGATAACGCCACAGGTCGCGGTGGGTGCGTATAGTAAAATCCACGTAATCTGGGGAGATGGCAGAGGCGGCAATCCAAGCGTGTTTTATGCCAATAGTATTTATCCGTAATTGAATCAGTTGACTCGGCATTTAATCACGGACCGGAAAATAATTTTTCCGGTCCGTTTTACATTTTCACCGCTGCCGTGTTTATTAACCGCGCATTTGGGGATATAATCTTAACGTATGGTTAGATTATTAATCATAGTGACTGTTGCTGTCGCAATCCTGTCAACACCTGCCTGGGCAGCGAACGGATCACTTGTCAGCGCTGAATCGCTCAGGGAATTAATCTCCGGCGATAATGCTGAATACACGCTGATTCAACCCGGCAGTGAAATGTCCAATCTGGCAACAAAAAACGTGGAGGACATTTGGCTTAAGGTAATCCGGAAAATCTCTGATTTCCTTCTGGGAATCAACAGGTGGGTAAACAGCAAACTGTCCGGAATTCCACAGATTCGTTCGAGTTATAAACTGACAAACATCAACTGGTTCGTGGCGATATTGGTCGTTGCGATACTCGCCTACTTTTTTGCGAGTGTCATACCGGCATTTCGGCGTGGCAGGAGAAACCAGATAATGGAAAGCGATCAGGACAAAACCATATCACTCTCGATGTCTGCAGCGCTTCAAAGAAGCGACATGCACGCCAGAGCAAACAATCTTCACAAAGCCTGCAAGGAACTTCTTGTCGGCTTCCTGATGGGTCTGGATGAGGTCGATAGAATCCCCTATCGCACCAGTCGAACCAACAGGGAATATCAGCGCGCAATTCGACACAGAGCGCCGGAGTATCACACTTTCGCGCAGAGATTTCTTCCTTTCATGGATGGAATTCTGTATGCTGGAAATACAGCAAACGAGAATGATTATCTCGAATTCCGCAACGTCCTAAAACAGAGTTTTCATTTGTAGCCAAATGTAAATGCCGGGAGTGTCGGCATGAAGTAAAATAAAAAAACCACCTGATTTCAGATGGTTTAGATGTTTTTGTTTTAGAAAGCCCTATCCTGTTTCGCTTGTCAATCATTAAGGATGGCAACCAGGGTTTTGGCTTTCTCAACCTCAGATTCAAGCTTTGCCAGGATAATATCAAGATCATCCTCTTCATGAATGAAACGGTCGCGAATATAATCCGGCACATCGTGTGTCTCGCCAATAACAAGACTTTTGATATTGAGTTCGTTTGCAAGATAGTCCGCCATGCAGACAACCTCAGCCAGATTTGAATGTTTACCTGCGTTTTCAGGATCGTGATGATACTTGATAATATTCACCACCGACTCCGGCAGGTTCCATGACTCGGTGATTTTAGCGCCAATCCTGGCATGATCCATGCCAAGAATTCCTTCCTCGGCTTTTAGAACATCAACTCCCATTGATACTTTTTTCATCACTTTGTTGAAATGAAACTGAAGAACCCCAACCAGAACCAACCTGCCAACATCATGCAGTAATCCTACAACACGTGCTTCACCGGCATCCTGAGGCTGGTTGATTTTCTCAACAAGAATTTCACACGCATCCGCAACGGCAAGGCTGTGAATCCAGAAATCGCGTGACGAAAAATACTCGTTGTTTTGAAAATTCTTGAATGTGTTGAAAAGGAGGATTGGGGCTATCATCCTTTTGACTTCATCAAAGCCAATCAGTGTAATCGCTCTATTTAGATTGCTAATTTTGCTTGGCAGGCCGTAATAGGCTGAATTCGCGACTTTGAGAATTTTAGCCGCGAGAACCTGATCATGGATAATCAGGTCGGTTAGTTCCTTCGCAGAGGAATCCGGATCGTTGATTACCTGAATTGCTCTGGTTACAACAATCGGCAGCGGTGGAACATCCCGAAGCTTACTGAAATCAATTTTTTGAGTAGTTCTCATTTTACCTCTTCAAATGGTTGAAATGAAAAAACAACTTTTTACATTGCATCGTTATCTTATACTCCTCTACTCAGAATATTAGTCTCTTATCTATTATCATTACCTTACAAGAAATTTTGATAAAGGTGATTTAATGACAGCGGAAAAACACTCAAGGAAAAATAATGAGCTTTTTTAAAAACCTTTTAATGTTATAATTAAAGACACGCTGGGGCGTCGTCCAATGGCAGGACAGAGGCCTTTGGAGCCTCTAATGGTGGTTCGAATCCACCCGCCTCAGTTGCTTTTGTCTTTCTCTATTGTAAATGGATGGTTTCGTTTTATCCTCCGACTGCGTCGCCACCATTATTTCTTTTCCTTACTAACCTGCTAACCTGCTAACTTACTAACCTGCTAACTTACTAACCTACTAACCTGCTAACCTACTAACCTGCTAACTTACTAACCTGCTAACTTGCTAACCTGCTAACTTGCTAACCTGCTAACTTGCTAACTTACTAACTTGCTAACCTCTTTTCCCCTTTCTATTTTTACTCCCACTCTGAAACCAGCTGCAAAAAGATTAAGCGCCTTTAAAACCGATGAAGTGGAGGATAAAAAATCCGAGAGGTATTTCCTGTCTGAACCCAATGCGCGTTTCATAAGCAGCATGTATTTAATTAATGGGATTAAATATGAGACACCCGGAGTATGCGCCAGCCACGAGCCGGGCAGGTTATAACGGAATCTTGCCCGTCCTGTATCACGTCCCAGCCTTATCTGATGGGCGAAAATGGCATCCCAAGTGTCGCGAGTGTAGTGATAAACAAGCATATCGGGGTCAAATATGATTTGGCCACCCATCGACTCGATTTCTTTCGCGATTGTAACATCCTCATTTCCAAACCATTCAGTGAGAAATCGCGCTGAATCGAAAACCTCTCTTTTCAACGCAAGATTACAGGTTGGGGTCATGCGAACCTCGCGCCTGTTCCACTCAGGCGTATAGCCGCCAAACTCCAGAAAATGCGCTATTCTCGCCGGTTTTGAGCTTTCATTGGCATTGGCAATCGCGCCGCCGAATCCGGTGATTTCAGGATGATTTGTGAAATTCTCATCGATTTGTTTCAGCCAGTTGGTATCAGCTTCAGCATCAGCGTCAATCATCGCTATTATTTCACCCGATGCGGAATCAATCGCGCGATTACGCGCCGCTCCGGGATAATCGCGCTGTTCCCTGTGAAGCAGAGTAAACTTCGGAAATTCAGCACTTATCTTTTCTTCGGAGCCATCGGTGGAGCAATCGGCGATTATTACCTCGAACTCACCATCAAAAGACTGTTTCGCAAGCGACCGGAGTGTCTTGCCAATCAGTGGCCAGGTGTTGTAACTGGGGATTATAACTGAGATATTCACGTGGAATCAGTTCTCTGTAATGTACCACTTGCTTTTTTCTTTTACCGCAACAAGATTTCTTTTCTCCATGATTTTTCCATCCTTTAGCAAGTTCACATCAAACACAACGATTGTATCAGAAAAGACTTCTCTATTAACAACCTCGATTTTAACGCCCATATAGGGAATCGCCATTTTCCATCGCTCGACCTTGTCCAGTATTTTCTTTTTCTTGTAAAAGCTAAGCGCCTCATCAAGAATCTCTCTAAGTTTTCCCGATGTGCATTTGCGCAAATCCTCGTACCGCCCCGATTGAATTGATTTAAAATAGCTTATCAGGGCGTCCTCCGGCGATGACTGGTCAACCTTGAATTTTTCAGGTGGATTGACTTCCCAGTATCTATCAAGATTTTCATCAAGTTGTTCGCGGCGTGCTTTCATTTCAACCAGGAAATTACCGGTTATGCTCTCGAAAGGTGAACCATATATTTTTCCCAGTCCATCAATCAGAGTCTGCGGACGCACCCATCCGCCTTCCATTTTGAAACCGCCGCCCTCAGCTCCCGCCAGTTTAATCGCGGAACTTTTCGAACCCTCAAGCATCTTGAAAACGCGATAGAAATATTCAGGCGGGTAGTTATCCAGAAGGTAATTCACATAAGCGGCTGCGATAGCCGGCCCCTCGCTTACAAACGGGAACTTGGCATTGTCAAAAAAGATCTCACCGTCAATGTAGCCGCCACTGATTCCAAGTTCCAGCGCAGCTGTGTCAATGTTAGTATCTACATCCCCGAAAGCGTTTATAAATCCGGTCTCGAGGAAATTCACGCGAAGATCGGATGGCTGGCTGTTTAGAATAAAAGCGTAAATCTGCGCAAAAAGCGGTTCAATCGGCTGATCGACGATGTGGAATATCTGGGCGTCAGAACCGCTTCCGAAACTGCCATCCCTGTCCGTTGTGCTTTTAAAATACTCCGAATCGGCATAAACAAATATTTCAAGGGGGAAGTCGCGTTTTATTCCCGGAAGCCTTCTTGTCAACGTCTGTTCGGCGATTCTGAATTTATTCACCAGATGCTTCACCGGAAAGTCCTTGTCAAACGTACCCATGAAAATGAAACTGTCGATGCCATCCTTGAGAATACGATTGGACTTGATTCCCTGAATAAGGCGTCCCGTATAGCTGAAATCAATTTTATAATCCAAAACCTCTACTTCATCCAGGGCTTTCATGCCCTCGCCGGGCTGGCCGTTCTTGTGAAGGATTTTCGCCAGCAGCAGTTTCGCCTGTATCATGTCATCATCGCTTTGTTCAAGCGCGACCATAAAATCCTCAAAGAGCTTTTCTATTGATTCCATCGCGGCTTTATAGTCTTTCAGATAAAGGTACTGAATGGAGGCAATGTTATATTGTGCCTGCCACGCGTTTGCATAAAAGGAAAATCGGGACAGGTAATCCTGATACGCCATTATTGCCCCGTTGTTGCCATCCTTACCCTGAATCTTCTTGCTCAATAAATCAGAAATCAGAAAGTAGGTGTCCGGTGTGTGAACAGAATCAGGATAACGGTTGATAAGTTCCTCAAGCGTTTCAATGCTTTTTAGAATATCAGCCTCATCAAGAGAATACAGCGATTTCTGGTAGTAATTTTCCGCGCGTTCAAGCAGAAGTTTGACCTGCCTGTCCTCTGATGTCTCCCTTGGAACGCGGGAACCATCCAGCGTGACCAGCGGCTCTGAACCGGCAATTGAGATTCCCGGCGTCATTGTGATACAGATTATAATTAACGTGAAAAGAATCCTGACAGTGTTGTTCATTTTTTTTACCATCTGATTAATGTCTGATAAAAATGCGATTAACTATATTAACACTTGATACGTTGATTTGAGAATAATTTCCTCGCTTTAGTTCAGTGAGACTTCCAAATAAATAAATTCACGCATTACCCCGGCAAAGGGATGCCGGGTTACAATCATAACCTGTAGCCCGGTGTCCATTCACCGGGGCTTTGCGTTGTTACGTTTTATCCCGGCAAAGGGATGCCGGGTTACATGTTCATTCATCCGATGATTCCTTATAAGCGCTGCAGATTGTTTTATACGCGCAATACTCGCATGATTCACCCTTTCTGGCGTCCTGTTTGCCTGTCTCGATTGATGCCAGAAACTCTTTTAGTTTCTCCGATGTTTCCCTCATAGCATCATCACTGATATCAACTACCTCTTCCTTTTGCGCATCAATATACAGAAGCGATGCCCTCGACACTTTCACATCAGGAATTGATTCAATGGAATAAACGTACATCCTGACCTGCGCCGCGTACGACCTTCCCGTTATGTCGCTTTCATCGTGATGCCGTCCCGATTTGTAATCAACGACATACCACTTGTCATCGCTCATCCAGACAGCATCGGGAATAGCTTTGAACGGGATATCGATATCCGGCATACGGAAAATAATCGGTTTTTCCAAATAGACAACATCAGATTTCAACAGAGATTCGCCAACCCGTGAGCTTTTGAAATAATCAACAATCGAGTTTATCTCATCCCGTTTAATAGATAAAGAACGAATCTCCTGCAGATATTCGTCTATTGAGAAATCATCTTTTTTTTCCACGACAGTTTGAAGAAGTTCATGAATTATCGTTCCACGAGAAGTCGCTGAGACCGGCACATCAGCAGAGTCCGCATGCTCTCTCTCCCAGTCATGCGTATCATCGTGGCTTATGCTTGAATCATCCTTGAGTTTTATTTTGTTTCTCAAACCGCCGTATCCCAATTCATAGTTAAATCGATACTGCATGGGACAAACAAGCCAGTTTGTAAATTCACTGATTGAATAAATTGTCCTCTTCGATTCGAAATCGGATGGGCGCCACGATTCGACTCGTTTTATCATGCGGGGTATGTCAATATCGCGCGTTTCCACATGCTCCGGTTTATAGGTTACGTTAGGTGATTCAGCAGGTTCAGCAAAACGGGATATAGGAATTTCAATATCACCCGCCATGCAACTCGTTGATTCATTCTTGTTTAATATTGCCAAGCCTAAAGAAGCATCAAAAAAATCCCAGAAATCGCCGTATGTTTTTTTGCCTACGGACATGCTGATAATCAGTTTTTCCATCGCCCTGGTGAGAGCGACATAAATCAGGCGTACCGCCTCTCTTGATTCCGCATCCTTTAGATTCTGTTTCTCGATGCCATAAAAGAAATCCTCGACTGAATCATATTGCCCGGCGGATGAATCGCGGCTTTTTAGAATGACCTGTCCATCCTTGTTTAAAAGCCATGAAGGAGTAGTGTTCCGTCCCCGCGCGGTCGCGTCAGCGAGAATCACCAGTGGAAATTCAAGCCCCTTTGATGCGTGGATTGTCATCAGCACAACACTGTTATCCGATGATGAAACAACCGATTCCGGCTCACGAACCTCCCTGAAACGAAGTTCCTTCATGCGGTTGATGAATCCTGTGATGTTTCCGGGAAATTCCCTGTCCCATTCATCAGCGATATCAACCAGTTTGCCGATGTTCGCCAGTTTTCTCGCGCCGCCTTTTCCTTTCGATGACGCACCCTTGAAATGCGTTTTATCGAGAATCAGGTTCAGCCTTTCCGATGCCCCCAGTCCTGTTGATGATTTTAGAATAAACTCAAAATCATTCTGTAAATCTGAAAAACGCGCCGCGTCGTTTTTGTCGAGTTTTATGGATTTATTCTCCCAGAATTTTTCAGCCAGTTTAATCCCGAACTTCTCTCTTGTTGTTTTCAAGCCGTTTATTATGCGATACAGGGCATCCGCGCTGATGCCATAAAACGGCGCTCGCAGCACCTCGGCAAATGTCTGCGCCTGGAACGGTTCAGTAATCAGTTCAAGATAGTTGATTAAATCCATTACCTCGCGCTGGTTATAGAATCCGCTGCCGGTTGTTACAGTATGTGGAATCGCGGCATCCTCCAACGCCCTTGAGAAATCGCGCATGTGGGATTTCGTTCGGAAAAGAATCGCGCAGTCGTAGGGTTGAAGTTTGTGCGGATTGCCATCCCTGCCCTCAACCATCATGCCCTCGTTTAACAAGGAGGTGAGTTTGTTCACAACCGCGCTGACCTCATAATCGCGCGCTTCATCGACAGTATCACCGGTGGAAATAATCAACTCAACGGGATTTGCGACGCTTTCGGTGTTGAATTTACGCCCTGCAGTGATTTGGCCATACTGCTCATTGGATAATTTTGGATCAATCAGCCTTTTATGGAACATCGCGCTGACAGAATCGAGTATCACGGATCGTGAGCGGAAATTCTCTCCAAGTTCAATTACCTCGCCTACAGATTTTCGAAAGCGCTCAATTTCAGAAAGCATGATTCCAACATCGGCGTGACGGAAACCATAAATCGACTGCCGGGGGTCACCAACGGCGAAAAAGCCGTTTTCATTGCGAAGCATGTTGATAATTGAAATCTGAAGCGGATTTGCATCCTGAAACTCATCAATTAGAAATATTTTATATCGCTGTTTTAAATTCGACAGTATTTCAGGATGCTCTGACAGCAGTGTTTTTGCGTGAATCTCAAGGTCGCTGTAATCAAGAGAGCGCGATGATTCCTTTTCCGATTGATATTCACGTTCGAAATCAGAGATTAGTTTGATAAAAGTTTCGCGAATTTCTTTTCCAATGATGTAATGCGCATTGCTTACGAAACCTATAATCGCCTCTTTTAATGCTGGTCCTGACTCTTCCAGCGCTTTTGCAAATTTCCCGCTTATTTTGCCACGCTTTTGATATTCTAATATTTGCTGTGTGATTTTGTAATTCAAATCACTCATTTGCAGAGGGTTTATAATATCGACAAGCTCATATGCCATAACAAGTTTGCGTTTTTGAGAATCACTTGGCTTCTCTATTGAATTGCTTTCGCTAATAAAATCATCGAGGCAGGATTCAAGTTCATTTTTCGCTGAGAGGAAAATCGGTTTCTCATCGGGACCTGATTTCAAATCAGCCGCGCTGAAACCAAAGCTTTTCATATTCTGCCAGTAATCCATGAATCTGGTGTGAGGGTCTCCGCTCCATTCGAGCCTTGTCAGCAGGAGATCGTAATCAGCGCGATTTTCATGGCGCCATCGCAACATCACGCTGTCGATACATTCCTCAATCATGATGGATGATTTAATCTCATCGATAATTGCCGAGTCGGGATCGAGTCCGAGAACGAGCGAATTTTCACGAACCAGTTTCCCAAAAAAGGCGTGCATTGTGGATATCGGCGCTGTCAGAAGGTTTCTCGCGACATCTCCCCTATCCTGCTCCATCAACCGTCTGACAAGTTTAACACGCATCGAACGCGCGGCTTTTTCGGTGAACGTGATAGCGACAATCTCATCGGGATTCATGCCGGAATCCAGAAGCGCGAGGTAGTATTCGGTCAGGACAGTTGTCTTGCCGCTTCCTGCCATCGCGATTACGATACGGTCAAGCCGCGGATCAACCGAAACAGCGTCTTTCTGAGAATCGGTAAGCGAAATTATTTCAGCGTTGTTTGCCATAGATGTATCTGCGGTATTTTATCATGAAATCTTGTAGCCCGGGTTCTCATGAAAGTGTCTCATAACAAAATTATAGCGAAAAAGTGAATTTAATTCGTACCGGGTACAAATTAATTTTGAGGCATTTCTTTGGTGGGGATAAATATACTCAGTTGCTTGAATTAATGCCTGTTTAAGTGAATTACTCAAAAGCAGTGGATTCGGGCCATTTAATTCGTACCGGGTACAAATTAAATTTTCCATGAACCTTTTCCCA
>JAGGVT010000010.1 GCA_021157815.1 bacterium
ACAGTCCACAATAAGTTGTCAGTATTGCGATTTCGATAAACATTATTTTTAATCACAGTTGTTATCGTATTTATAAACCTGGTCGGAATGTCCCCTTTTTTACTTAAGCTAATCTTCCAATGTGAATTCCCATTGGCAATAGCCATCATCAGGCAATGGGTCAGGAGGACAGTAACAGCATTTCGTTTTGAATTTCGGATTTACCGTGCTTGCGAAGTTACTGTATTCCCATACCCCCACGGATTTACATGGGAAAGGGTCAAGATTCTTGCGTCTTCGAGCGGATTGGACACGGCAGTCTGTCATAGTCATGCGTAATTTGTTTCCTGAACGCTCGATTTTCATTACGTTGATATTGGCATACATGCGATGCCTTAACGCGATTGCCAGGTCATTAATGCCGCCCGTACCCGGTTCAACTCCGATACGCCTGAGAATCCTCTTCGCTTCAAGTTTAGTGAATATTTTCCATGCTTCAGTATCCGCTTTGATTGCGTCATCCATGCCGTGATCTTTCTCGACTGCCTGAAACCATAAGCCATCATGCGCAAGCCATAGTTTCGATGAGTCGATTACAGCCTCGCGCAGTTGTTCTTCGTTCATGTCATTGATTGCCGAGTGTGCTGGGAGTTCTGTCCAGTTATCCTGTGATTTGTTTTGTTCTGTCATAGAATTAAATTCCTCATGTTCAAATGAAAAAACCGCCCACTTAAGGACAGTTATTTATTAACAATGGTGCGCGAGAAGGGACTTGAACCCTCATGAGGTTGCCCTCACCAGGCCCTCAACCTGGCGCGTCTACCAATTCCGCCACCCGCGCGAGTGGTTAAACAGGCAATGCGAGAGAACATTTTAGACGTTAAGCATCTAATTGTAAAGCAAAAACGCTGTTTGATTTAGACTATCCGGATGGCGCCATATACAGATAGATAAAAAAGAAACCGTAAATGAAATTCACCCATGTTATCCATCTTAAGTCCCACTTTAAAGTGCCGATCATCTCCGGATCCCGACCTGCTTTTTTCAGTAATATGGAATACTCCTCAGGATAGTCATAATTGAAGAATACGATTCCCAGCCTTCCCAGCGATGTTGACAGTGTATAAACAAACCCAAGAAGTAGCAGTATGATTCCGAGTATAAGGAATGTAGAGGCTGACATCCCTGAATCAAGAATGATGAATTTCTTCATTTCCACAATATGCCGCATGATAATCAGCGCGGCGACAAGAAATATCGATGCGCTTAAGGTGTTAAAAATTATTTTTTTTAGTTTTGATGAGATAACAACCGGTCGGGCTGATTCAATCATAAGCCAGAAAGGGAGAAGGAGAACCATCGGAATTAAGAATGCCATTGGAATCCGTGTAAAAATGTATGGCGAAAAAAACAGAATCACAAATGAAATAATTGCGAAGGTTGGATATATCATGCGTTTACGGAAATTATCGAGGCAAATTGAACACATTCCGGAGCTGGGCCCTTTGTGAAGTATGCAGAGATCGGTTCTCTGGCAGTTCGGACATGTGAATGAATTCGCGGGTGTAAGTTCAACTCCGCAAATATGGCAGTTCTTGTCAACAATGTTCATGCATTTCATCTTACTTGAGAAAGCGCGGCATGACAAGCATAAACCCCCACCCCAACCCTCCCCGCGAGCGGGGAGGGAGAATGTTGTCTCTTCCCTTCGCAATTGTATAGAGGAGAATGTTGTCTCTTCCCTTCGCAATTGTATAGACCGGATATATTATTTAAAAATGCAAAAGCATCTCCCCCGTTCGCGGGGGAATTAAAAGGGGGGATTAGCTCATGTACTCACTCCCCTATCTTCCTGAAAATATGGCATTTCTTTTTTTCTTTCGATTCGAAGTAATTATAGAATATTTCTTTTGTCATGATGGTTAAGCCAATCATGGGGTCCTTGACATGAATAAGCCTGCTGGCTAAATCAGGAGCGAGATACACTACATGTTCGCTTTCCTCCATTATCATAGGTATGTTCGTATCGACTATCCCATCAAAATCAAGATATTTCGTTTCAACATCAAAGCCATATTTCCTGCCAACTATTTTCATTGATGATGAATATGTTCCGAAGATTCCGGTATACGCCGCTTTTGCCATTTCATATTGGGTAACATCGATACCATAATCGCGCATTAGCATTGTAAGACATGCCGGGCCGCATGAATAACCTGTGGTTTGAAGAACAACACCGTCATGGTCTATCACGTCCTCTGTGAGGCGAATATCCTTGAGTGCCAGATATCGTGCAAAATAGCTTGTGCCGTAATACACTCCGACAAGAAGAATCGCCAGAAACAGCCAAACCTGCCACTGTTTTGCTTTTCCATGGATTATAAAGGTTTTGTATTTGGGTTTTTCCCGTGATTCAGCCATCGTTAGATTCACTTCCCTGACTTTCGAAAACCATGACAATATTATCCGGCGCCTTGTCGCTTAATGTGTATTTTTTATATTCTTCCTTCCATATCAGCGCGTTTTGCTTATCATAAAACGGGTCGGTTTTTCGTCCGAGCATATATATTTTATATCCTGTTGCCCGTTTCTAACGATATCACTCTCAAGAAACCTGCCTGCTTGATTCCTGCTGATAGCAACCACCATAATTGCCAATCCCGGAATCATCGTTAAGAAGGCAATCAGAAATGCTTTTCTTTTCATTTACGTCGCTCCGCTATAATTAATCGCTCCTGAAAAAATATCTTTAAGTATAAGATAAATGTTTTTCCTGGGAGCGCTGGTCTCTGACCGGCACCTTAACAGGCTAACTTGAAATGAAAAAAAGGGAATCTTTCAGACATTGTTGATAAATTCAACTCTTTTCTTTTGGTATGTTGTCTGTTAGATGTACTCTGTTGATTACTATTAACCTTGTCCAAGTGCCGGTCAGAGACCAGCGCTCCCAGGTTCAGCATTTCCCAAACATTCCTTTTTTTCATTGTAGTTCCTTTAAACATCAGCATTATAAACTTTTTCAAGAATGACTAATTATCCTTTCAATCTGTCAAGTGTCTCCTGTATTATTAGACAAGCGTTTTGTCCTGAATATTTGAATATTTCATCAGGTGCACTTACATGAGAATACACAATTATTTTCTATTTGCCACAATTTTGATTATTTTGCTTTCCGGAATTGCCAATGCAAGTGTGGGAAGTGAATTCAATGATGGGCTGAATTTAATCAGCAAGAAAAAATACGAACGAGCTTTGAAAGTGTTTCAGGGCATAGTATCGCACTTTGAACGCAGTGGTGATATTGAAAACCAACGGTATGTGATAGCCCGATACTATCGCGCAAAGTGTAATCTCAATCTGTCCAATCTTGAGGATGCGCTTAACGATTTCCTTTTCGTGGATAAAGCCGACCTTCCAACCCACCCGGCATGGCAGGATATAGTTAACATTTACATTCTAATGAAAGAGGACAAACTGGCTATTTCATATCTGGAGGAAAAGATAAAGAAATCGCGGCAATTTGATTATTATTTCGAATTGGGGCGCCTGTACTGGCGCATTAATGATCGTGAGAACGCGATAAATGTATTTGAGGAAGCTGACTCCATTGATTCATCATTCAATCAACTTCTCTTTTATATGTCGTACCTCTACTGGGAAATGGGAGATTATCGAGACGCCGGCAGGACAGCTCAAAGATTGGAGAAAATCTCCTTTGACAATGTCTTTAACCAGTACGCTCGCGGCCTGGTTTATCATTCAATGGGCCTGTATGAGAAAGGCGCGGATGAATTCAGGCTTATTCTCAATGCAAATCCCGAAGACATTACGATGCGTACTTTGCTTCTCGACTGCCTGATTAAATCCGCTGATTTTGACAATGCAGATTCTCTTCTGCGTGAGTTAATTGAAAACAACCGCGAGGATGCATGGTTCTGGTTTAAAGCGTGCGAAATACCGTTGATAAAACGTGATGCCGCTGAGGCTGAAGTTATCTACAATTCACTTGATATTGAACTCAAGAAGCAGACTCAGCCTGTATGCTTAAAAGCGTTTTCACTTGTGATGAAATCCGAAAATGAGGAAGCTGAAACTATGCTTGCCCAAGCGCGTGAGCGTGATGCTGAAAAGACTGATTACTACCCCATTCTCGCGGCGTTGAAGCAACATTTATCAAAACCGGATGATTTAGCCGATTTGCTTTTGCGTTTTGGTGAAAACATAGACGGCGATTTCCCAGTCGATGAAGCTCTTTTCTGGTATTTAACATTCAAGGGGCCTGATGCGCTTCAGTCTGAGCTTACAGATTTCGCCGCTCAATTGGGTTCTGACAATCCTGAGATTTCCTCCTGCCTTGCTCTTTCTGATTTTGCTATTTTAACAGGCGATCTTGAAAAGGCTCTTATGTGGGTTGATCTTCTAATCCGGCATGAGGAGGACAATCCCGAGCATCCGTATCTGGCGGCGATACTCAGCCTTCGACTTGGCAACACTGTCAAAGCGAAGGAATATTGGGATATGTTTCTTGCCATCCCGGTTAAAATCGATGATTGGGGATATATCGAAACTGAAATTCGGTTGTTGTTGGGAGAGTGATGATATATGCAAAACCTGAATGCCTTTATCAAACATACCGGGAGCTTCGGCGAAGGAAATACAATTATTATTCATATCTGAGAGCGTCGATTGGATGAAGTTTCGCGGCGTTGGATGCCGGGAAGACTCCAAATATTATACCTATAAGAGTTGATATTCCCACAGCGACAAGCACGACCATCGGACTGAGTGATGCCTCCCAGCTGAGATCAGGATTGGCTTTTGATATAATCGCGGATAATCCCATCGCTCCAAGATAACCAAAAACCATACCGAAAAGGCCTCCTATCAGGCAGAGAACGATTGCTTCAATCAGGAATTGCATTAAGATATCCGATTTCCGCGCTCCGACAGCTTTTCGCAAGCCGATTTCACGAGTCCGCTCGGTAACGGTTACAAGCATGATATTCATGATTCCAATTCCACCAACCAGCAGTGATACCGCGGCGATTCCTCCGAAAACATAAACCATTACCTTAATAATTCCGCCAAGTTCCTTCAGGGCGTCTGTCTGGCTTTGGAGAGTATATTCCTCATCATCTGAATCTGTTATCCTCCTCAGCTGGTTCATTGTCTGTTTGGCTTCATCCTTGAAATCATCAATCCGTGTGTAATCCATAACCTGGAACATTGCATAATACGGGTCTTTGCTTTTGAAAATCTGGCGCTGCGCTGTGAAATATGGGATATAAATCCTGCTGTCCGGCTGGTCTCCAAACCCCCCACCCTTTTCCTCAAGAGTGCCAAGAATTTCAAACTTGCCGCCCTCTATTTTAAGAATCTGCCCAATTGGGTCTTTCTCACCAAAAAGGTCTTTTGCTGTCTGCGAACCGATAACGCACATCCTTGTCATGCCCTTGACATCAGCCTTTGTAAAATATTCTCCCGATGTCAGCCCCAAATTTGACATATCGAAAAGTTCATCGTAAACACCAACAACATCACAAAACACTTTTTCGTTCTTGTATTTGACAGAGACTTTTTTCTGTACGATTGGGGAATAGCGAACCTTTACCGGTGACGCTTTAGCTACTGCCTCGATTTCGGCAAGTGTAATCTCCTGAGTGTCAAAAGATCTGTATCCTCCCTGTCCCTGCTCCTTTCGCTGATTTGCCGACGGGCTTGCGAAAAACCATACAAGATTTGATCCGAGCGATTCAACCTGGCCTGTTAACTGGCGTTTCAAGCCATCCGCGAGCGATACAATTGTGATCACCGCCGCGATGCCGATGATCATGCCCAAAAGGGTGAGCATTGATCGCATCTTGTTGGTCCACAATCCTCGAATCGCTATCTTGAAAGACATTGTCAGTTTTGACATGCAGCCTTACCTCTTACGTTGCGATAGAATATCCTAATTAGACAGACTATTTGATTAAGGGTTTCGTATCAAGAATTATTTTTCAGTGTTTTCTTTTTGTGGTTTTCTGTCTAGCAATCCAATTAGAATAAGGAAAATTAAGGCAGCCGCGCTGACTATTCCACCTCTTACAACTTCGATTCCGTCATACCACATGAAGAGTTTGTGATTGCCCTCTGGTACGGCGATAGCGCGAAACGCCAAATTCGCCTCGATTATTTCAACCTCTTCGCCATCCAGTTTTGCGCGCCACAGTGGATGGTATGTGTCCGCAATATATAAAAGGCAATCTTGAGGAGCGTTGAATTCAAGTTCAACCGTGGTGTTTGTTTTTTTCAGATTGATATTACTCGATTGGTAATTTCGTAATTTTCCGCTTGATTTAAGAACGCTACCATCTGAAAATGCAGGCTCATCGCTTAGAAGGATTTTGTTTCTGAAATCATCCGTATTGATATCTTTGTCATAATCTTCAAGTAACTCGTAATCGCAAATCAATCGTGCGAATGATGGAGTCTTTCGATTCAGTTTGTATATTTGGAAAGGTTCATTTAAAACAGGCGGACCGAACATCTCCTCCAGTTCTGGTTCATCCTTTGCGAAACAGTATTCAAGGCCGGTCGCCTGGACAAAAAGCCCTTTGGGATTAAGAGATTCAAGAGTTTTCAAGGTGAACATTATACGGTCGCGCATAACTGTATCAGGCGCGGTAACATCGAAGAAGTGACTGTAATTCCCCAGCATCAGGGAGTCATAACCGAAAACATCGTTCATCTTAAATTTTGCTGGCAGATTTGGCGGGAAGAGTGAATCCTGGCGTTCTCCTCGTGTTATGTTGAAGTTGTCCGGGAAATACCGGATTATTCTGCCATCGTCGCAGATTTCCTTTATTTTGGCAACATCATCGTTAAAAGACATTGGAGACGGGTGAGCGAAATATGCGTATTGGTAAAACATCGCCAGAAGCCCTACTGACATGAAAATAACAAGGCAAATAATCGCGACTGATTGGTGAATTCGACGTCCCCATGCGTGAATCCCCATTATCACAAGTAGTAATGCGGTTAATCCAAGGTAAACGCCCATTGCAATTTTATCGAGTGATTCGCTCCACCTGAAAATCTCATATTCTCGATTGTAGGTATGCAGTGGCGGAATTAACAACAATGCAAACTGGAGAATTACAACAGCAATCGCCGTGGTCATAACAAGATTGGAGCGTTCATGAAGTTTTGATAATTTGTCAAGTCCCAGCGCGGCAAGGAAAAACAGAATGAAATAGAATGTCTCTAATGGCAGAAACATCGTGATAGACCATCCGGGAATTATTCTCGCCACAATCTGATAAACAGGTGGAACAAAGCATAAAAAGGCAATGAGCAGGAAATATATTTTAATTGCCCTGAATCGTCTGCTGGCGGTGAAAAGCCCGATCAATGCGAGGAACACAATTATCGAACCTGTAAACTGGCGAGTTGTGTAGATATCCCTGTCAAATCTCGGATTGATAATCAAAGATTTTTTTGACAGCTGATAAAGAATAAGATTCCCAACGCTGAAATCCTTTCCCGCTTTTTCAAGATTCCCTTTCTTACGAGCGATTAAGTCCTGCGTGGATTCAAACTGCTTCTTTTCGGATGAGATACGCCTGTTTGATTCCCTGCTGTAATTGTAGGTCGGATAATTCTGGACAGCTGAAATAAGTCCGCCGGCAACCGCCATGATTAAAACCGCGACAATCCATCTTTTAACCGATGCTTCCCACTTGAACGATTTATGAAATCGTCGCCAAAGGAAATAGATCGCCACGAAGTAGAAAAAGTGCGCTACGTGAATCGGGTAACCCGCGATTAATAGCTGCCCAATGCAGAATGCTCCAAGGCAGGCATCCGAAAGTTTGTTGCGTTCAAGAAAACGGTCGTGAAATAGAAGTATTGGCGCAATCCAGATAAATGTCGCGACCTCAGGAGGATAGACATACATCATCCATCCGCTGAGGAAAAATGCAAGTCCGCCAAACAGCGATACAAACTGGCTTAGACGCCAGTTTCGTAAAAACCAGTAGAAAAACAGCGTGCCGAAAATCGCCATGATTAAAGAATACATTCCGGTAATCAATTGGGCTGGCGCGAGAAGCGCGAGCGCGAAAGGCACATGAAATATCGGTACCAGATGATTTGCATATAGAGGTGTTCCGCAGCTCGAATACTGATTCCAATGCGGGAAATTCCCGTTTTTGATTTCCTCTTGCACCATCGGAAACCAGACGCCGTACTCCATGTTGATATCATAAAAAATTGTCTTAATTTCAGTTTCGCTGAAATCAGCCCGCCATGGATAGTAACTCTTCCAGCCATCGGGATAAATCGGCGTTGCCTGGAAGATCATCGGCGAGAATCTGATGATTATCACCAGAAGTAGAACGAGAATCGCGATTATGTCTTTTTTACGTTCTGTCATTCAAGTTCGTTGACGGTAATTATCAGAGGATTAAAGAGCCTGTTTGGAAAGGCGATAATCTGATTTAAAACATCGGGTGCCGCCCATACAACCGTCTCGGTTTTATGGGTGATAAGTTGCGAAGTTACGCATTTCACCCACAAATCACAAAAAGACGTGATGTGTGGGCGGCACCCAAGAGTTATCAGTAAAATAATATTTTTAAGTATCAACATACTTTCCCGATAGTCTCTAAAACCCTCTGCTATTTTTATTTCCCTCTGGGTTAGCAGAGGGTTACCTCCCCCTGTTATCTTTTTTCCTGTCTATGAGTCCAATTAGAATACAAATCAGAAGGCTTATTGCGCTGACCACGCCTCCTGCCCTGACCTCAATTCCATCATACCACATGAACAATTCGTGGTTTCCTTTCGGGACTGCAATGGCACGGAACGCATAATTTGCCTGTAGAATTTCGACTTCCTCGCCATCCAGTTTGGCTCGCCAGCGTGGATGGAAAGTATCCGCGATGAATAACACACAATCATTGGATACCTCAAAATCGGTTCTGTATGCCGTTGAATTTCTCTCAAAAGATAATACTGTCAGACTGGCATTATTCTTTTCAGAGGATTCCAGTCCTGGTCTGTTCAGGATTACAGGCGGTTTATCCAGAATAACCTTGTTTCTGAAATTGTCCGTGTAAGAATTATCCTGATAGCCATCGACAAATTCAAATTCTGTAACCGCTTTCATATATGGGGAACCGGCAAGTTCAGACGTGTGCAAATCATATATCCTGATATCGCTCTCATCGTAAACAGTATTCCCGTTTGAAAATGGAATCGCCTCTGATTGCTTTTCCATGATGTATCTTGTGCCGGTTGATTGTATGAAAAGCCCGTTCGGATTCAGCGATTCAGCGCCTAAAATATGAAATGTTCCCCTGCTTCGAAGAACCGAACCCGGCGCGGCTTCTATCATGAACTCCTCCATGTTTGCCAGCATCATGTTGTCATAGCCGAGAGCGTCCATCATTTCAAATCTGGATGGCGTATTTGGAGGAAGGATATATTCGAGTTTTTCTTTGAAAGAAAGCCGTGGCTGTTCTGTAGAATATCTTGCGAATCTGCCATCGTTTGCGATTGCGGTAATTTTCTTCATATTGCTGTCATCAGGCATGTATTGCTTATCAGCGAAGTATGAGTAAAGATAGCAATGCGCAAGAATTCCCGCGATTATAAACGCTGTTAATCCTGCTGATATGTGAACGGACTTCAACCTGCAACTGAAAGTACGCGCTGCAATCAGGATTAGAACCAGTATTGAGATTACCATGAACACGATTAAAGATATCGCATCCTGTGAAATGTTCCAGTGGTAATTTGCGTTTTCCAATTTCAGTATAGACGGATGCAGAAGGCAAAGTAATCCACTAAGAATTGCCATCACAAGTGAGAATATTCCGACCAGGCGGTTTTTGCCTTTGAGTTTTTCCAGGAAATCGAGACCCAGCACTGCCATGAAAAACAGCAGGAAGAAAAACACCTCGCGCGGATTTAATGCAGATATCGACCATCCGGGAATGAATCGCGCTACAAGAAGAAATATGGGACCGACGAGGAAGAATATCCCGAAGATAACGAAGAATATTTTTATCAGGTTGAATCGCCTGTGAGCCGCGAACAGCCCAAGCAGCGCTAGAAATACGATTACTGGTCCCGCGAATGTACGGCTTTCGTTGAAATCAATGTTGAAGTTGGGAATTATTATCGTTGTTTTTTTCCTGATTAAATTCATGATTACATTCACGATGCTCCTGTCAGCGGTTCCCATGAACTCATCTGTTTGAAGCATCTGTTTCTTTTGTTCTATTATCTCATCCGGCGATTGGAACATCTTCTGTTCCGATGACACGCTGCGATTAGTCAGCTGCATGAATTTGTATGTAGGATAATTCTGAACCGCTGATATAAGAACTCCGATAATCGCCATCATCAAAACAGCGAAAACCCATCTTTTAACCGGCACATTCCAGTTGAAATTTCTGTAAAAATATCGCCAAGCTACATACGCAGCGATGAAATAGAAAAAGTGAACAATCATAACCGGATATCCGCCGATTAAAAGCTGCCCTATAAAAAACGCAGCCCAGCAGGCATCGGACATACGATTGCTTTTGAGAAATCTGTCATAGAAAAGCAGGATTGGCGCAATCCATATTAGCGATGCCACCTCAGGCGGGTATAAATACATCTGCCAGCCTGAAAGGAAAAATGCAAGCCCTCCGAAGAGTGAAACGAAAACGCTGAAATTCCAGTTGCGCATGAACCAGTAGAAGAAAAGGGTTCCGATTATGGACATCAGGAATATGTATCCGGCAAAAACCAAATCACCGGGAAACAGCAGCGCTATTGCGAAAGGGAGATGAAACACGGGAATAAGATGGTCGGCGTACCACGGCATGCCGCATCCTGAATACTGGTTCCAATGCGGAAACCGTCCCTCGCTGATTTCCTTTTTGACCATCGGAAACCAAGTGCCGTATTCCATGTTGGAATCGTAGTTGATGGTTTTTATTTCACTCGATGAGAAATCCGCTGCCCACGGGTAGTAGCTCTTCCAGCTGTCCGTATTAATCGGCGTACCGGAAAAGATAAAAGGCGCGAAGCGAATTATAATCACCAGGAGGAGAATCGCTGTCGCAAGAATGTCCTTTCGTTTTTCCATGAGTTCCAGTTAAAAATATCCTAACATCTATATCGGATTTAAAGAAGAAGTCATTTGTATATAATAGGAAGATCGAATATTGAAACTGCTGAAAAAGTACACCCCCACTTAATCCCGTGTTTAAACCATGTCCGTGGACAAAACAATCCCCCCGCGAGCAGGGGGAAATGTTTTTTGCATTTGTCAACAATGATATCCGATCTATCTACTTGCGAAGGGGAAAAACAACAATCTCCCTCCCCGCTCGCGGGGAGGGCTGGGGTGGGGGCAAATTGGATTATATCTCTTGACTTGATCATTCTGGACAATTATCTTAACCGATGTGTCAGATAAAATTCTTGAAATATCCGGATTGTCGAAAACGTACCCGGACGGCACCGAGGCGTTGAAAAATGTTTCTCTGAACGTTAAACGCGGAGAGCGTGTTGTGATTCTTGGGTTGTCAGGCGCGGGGAAATCGACGTTCCTTCGATGCATCAACCGTCTGGTAAAGCCGGATACAGGAACGATAAAATTCAAACCTGATAATGACAGTAAAACCTATGAGATGGCAAATCTTGCGGATTACAGGCTTTCTGAACCGAGAAGCAGAATCGGAATGATATTCCAGCAGTTCAATCTTGTTGATCGTCTTACCGTTATTAAAAATGTTCTCACAGGTGGATTAAGCAGGTACGGCACGCTGTCATCGTTGTTTCACATTTTTCCGCCGTCAGAAGTAGCCAGGGCAAAATCGTGTATTGAGCGGGTTGAATTGACCGAGCGCATGTATGTGCGAGCGGCTGATTTAAGCGGCGGACAGAAGCAGCGGGTAGGAATCGCTCGCGCGTTGATGCAAAGCCCATCCCTTATGCTCGCTGATGAGCCGGTCGCGAGCCTTGACCCGGCTACAAGTAAAATCATACTGGATGTTCTGGCAAGAGTAACCGAAGAGGACAACATTACAACATTGATAAATCTTCACTCGATTGAATTCGCTCGCGGTTTTGCGAATCTCGTTATCGCGTTTAAAAACGGTGAATTGGTTTTTGACGGCGCTATGAGTGAGTTAGATGATGGAAGACTGGATGCGATTTATTCTTCTAAAAGATAAATGGATTCCCGCTTTCGCGGCTGTTGAAAA
>JAGGVT010000138.1 GCA_021157815.1 bacterium
GCATTTGAACTCGTTGTCATTCCGGGCTTGACCCGGAATCCATCTTGACAAGCGAAAAAGATATGGATTCTGAATCAAGTTCAGAATGACAATTTATCACCCAATTGGTGAATTCAATGTTAACCAGAAAAGCAAGAGCTTCTCACATAACCTGCGAGCCGTAGGTGATACGAAAATATCCCATTGTGGATTTAGGGGCGAAGCTCTCTAAGAAACTGGACGGAAATTGGTTTGTAAAATAAAATGCGAAGAAGAGACTTGCTAACTAGCAATTTGTGTAGTATAATTTTTAGGATTTTTTTAAGTTTCTTGCAGCGATTTTTGATTCGGCGCCGTCTCTTGATATGGCAGTGGAAAAACACTGAAATTATCAGGAAATATGTGATTATGCCGTGTTAAGTTGGATTAAAAAAGTGTTATAATAAATTTCGTATGTCGCAATCGCTAAAGGTTTTTGCGGCATGCGCCGGAGGTTGTTGATAAATGACAATGGAAAAGAAAAAGGAAGCGCTGGATTTAATGTTCCAGCAGGTTGAGAAGCAGTTCGGTAAGGGCGCATTGATGCGCCTTGGTGATAAGGATGCAGTTTTCGAAATAAGAGTGATCCCAACCGGTATCATGGCAATTGATGTCGCGCTTGGAGTAGGCGGCTTTCCCAGGGGACGTGTTATTGAGATATACGGCACGGAAGCATCGGGGAAAACCTCGCTTGCGCTGCATGTTGTCGCGGAGTGCCAGAAACAGGGCGGAACTGTTGCGTTTATCGATGCTGAACACGCTCTTGATCCGTCATACGCTCGTGCGATAGGCGTGAATATCGATGATTTGTTGATTTCACAGCCTGACACCGGCGAGCAGGCTTTGGAAATAGGAGAGGTTCTTGTTCGCAGCGGCGCTGTGGATCTGATCGTTATCGATTCAGTCGCCGCGCTTGTTCCGCGTGCTGAAATCGAGGGTGAAATGGGAGATGTGCATGTTGGATTGCAGGCTCGATTGATGAGCCAGGCATTAAGGAAACTCACAGCCGCGATTCACCGCTCGGATGCTGTTGTTATTTTCATCAACCAGATGCGCGATAAAATAGGCGTGATGTATGGGCCATCGACCACCACATCAGGCGGACGGGCGTTGAAATTCTATTCGACTGTAAGGATTGAAATCAGGCGCATGAGTTCGATAAAAGTTGGGCAGGATATAATCGGCGCGGTCGCTTTAGTTAAAATAGTGAAAAATAAAGTAGCTCCTCCGTTTAGAAATTGTGAAACCGATATAATATTTGGCAAGGGGTTTTCGAAGGTCGGCAGCATTATTGACGTTGCTGTGGATAAAAAGATAGTCAAAAAAGCAGGCAGCTGGTACTCCTTTGGTGATGAGAAACTTGGGCAGGGCAAGGAAAATTCACGAGAGTTTCTTGAGGCAAATCCCGATATTCTAGAGGAGATAAAAGAGCAGGTGTTGTTAGCGACAGGTTTGAAGAAGGATGATAGCGATACAAGCGATACAGATGATGGAGCGACAAATGGAAATCCGGCTGAAGATGAAACTTAGGTTTTATTATAGATTTGATTGATGTGCATTTATAACGACATGGAGGTGAGATAGCAGTTAGCGTGTGGTTTTACGAGAGTCCAATTGGAATAAAGTTTATTTCTTCTGGGATCGGAAATCGCATAAATACTGGCAGGCGTATCGGGCGCTGAGATGAGTCTTGGTCGAAGGCTTTATCTGCCCGTGTGATGATGGTGTAAGTGATTGCCTTGTTATTAAGGCAATTCGTGTTTATGTAAAGGTGCATTAACAATTTAACCAGAGGGCTTCATCATGCCGATGAACGCCTTCAAATAGACTGGAGGTTAGGGAATCATGATTATTCCCGTTTTGTTACAAGCGGAAACGAGTCGTGTAGCGATCACGGCAGTCGCGTATCTGTTTATTGCACTTGCAATTGGATTTCTTTGCGGAGCAGCAATAGTCTGGATATTGCGACGAGTTAATGACAGGAAACTGATGGAAACAGCGCAGCAGAAAGCTGAGCGTATTATCAAGGAAGCCTCAACGGAATCTGACTCAATTAAGAAAGATGCCGAAATTCAAGCCCACAAGGAAGCAAAACTAAAACTTGACGAGGTAGAGAAGGAAGTAAAAAGCCGCAGGCAGGAAGCTGACCGATTCGAGAGCAAGGTTCGCAAACGCGAGGAGCAGCTCGAACGCCGAAACGACAATCTGCAGAAACGTCTCGACAAGATTGAAGAGAAGGAAAAGGGTGTTCAGATAATGGAGAGCCAGCTCAAGGATAAAATCAACCAGCAGTCGGTTGAGCTTGAGCGAATAGCAAAGATGTCACAGGAAGAGGGTAAAAGTTTGCTTTTGAGGAAACTTGATGAGGAACTTAAAGCCGAGTACTCGAAGAAGATTAGGGATTATGAGAATCATCTCAAGGATGAATCGGATCTGAAAGCCAAGAAGATTCTTTCTCTGGCGATTCAAAGATGCGCGATTGACCACACGGCTGAATCCACAATCAGCGTTGTTCAATTGCCAAGTGATGACATGAAAGGCCGAATCATCGGGCGAGAGGGGCGAAACATCCGCTCGTTCGAAACGATAACCGGATGCGAGGTTATTATCGACGATACTCCCGAAGCGGTTATTATCAGCTCATTTGATCCGGTCCGCAGGGAAATTGCGCGAATCGCTCTCGAACGGCTTGTTCTGGATGGCAGAATCCATCCGGGGCGAATCGAGGAGATGGTGGAAAAAGCGCGGCACATGGTTGAGAAATCAATCAAAGAAGCTGGCCAGGAGGCTATCAATGAGGTCGGTGTTGGAGATGTCCATCCCGAACTTGTAAAATTGTTTGGCCGTCTTAAGTATCGAACAAGCTATGGCCAGTCAATTCTTAATCACAGCAAGGAGGTTGCGTATCTGTGTGGAAATCTGGCGTCCGAACTTGGCACAAATGTGATGCTTGCGAAACGTGCAGGTTTGTTCCACGATATAGGCAAAGCGGTGGATCATAAAGTTGAGGGAACGCATGCTAAAATAGGAGCGGAACTGGCTAAGAAGTACAACGAGCCTCCGGTTGTTATTCATGCGATCGAGGCTCATCACGCCGAGGTTGAACAGCGGTATGTCGAAGCGATTTTGTGTCAGGTAGCGGATGGCATCAGCGCCAGCCGTCCCGGCGCGCGCGCGGAAACTCTCGAAAACTACGTTAAACGCCTGACCAAACTGGAGGAAATCGCGAACTCGTTCGACGGAATACAGAAAACATTCGCGATTCAGGCGGGTAGAGAGATTCGTATCATGGTTCAGCCGAAGGAAATTGATGATGAACTCACCGATAAACTCGCGTGGGATATTGCAAAGCGTATCGAGCAGGAAATGGATTATCCTGGACAGATTAAGGTTACGGTAATCCGCGAGATGCGTGCGACAGCGTTGGCCAAATAATCTGAGCGTAGCGAAGATTATTTGTCCAGAGCGAGCGAAGCGAGTCGAAGGACTCCTCTCTTGAAGTCTCATATACGTTCGAAAACAACGACCCCCGGCATCACGCCGGGGGGTTTGTTTTTTTTATATGGTGTTACAACTGTCCGAAAACCTCAAGAAAAGGAACAAGTTCACTCAGGAAAAGGATCAAGCTTCCGTCATTCCCGCGAAACTCGACTTTCGACATTTCAGGCTACCTAAATACTCATACTTGTCCAAAATAGGATTTCCTGGACAGCTGAAATGTGATTTGGAATTTTTAAATTTGCATAAAACAACTCTGAATACCTGAAATAAAGGGCTTTTAGGGCATAATCAAGGTGAATTAAGCATCAGACAGCATTTGGACAGCTGAATTCGTGATTAAGCAAACCTGAATCTGAATTCACGTAAAATCGATGAATATCCGTCCAAAACACGCATTTTTAGGTATGATAATTCAGAA
>JAGGVT010000012.1 GCA_021157815.1 bacterium
ATTGAGTAAAAAAAGGGGACTGTCCCAACAAAGTGAATAAACACAGTATAAATAAGGGGTTACAGCATAGTATATTGATAACATCAGATTTGAAGCCTCATGTGGACTGTCCCCTTTTTTTACGGGGTGCAAATAACCCACACAATTTATTGAAGCGCCAATAATCCATAAAAGCAAACAGGCGGTAAATAATTACATTATCTTCTGCATCACCAGCTTATGGATTATCAATGCTGTCCATGAAATCATTACCTTGAATAAGCCTTCGCTTTCGGTGGCCATCCATGCCGCTAATAATGCCCAACTTCTCCATCTTGTCAATGATTCGGCTTGCGCGGAGGTAGCCAATCCTGAAATCACGCTGAATCATGCTCGCGCTTATCGATTTCTTCTCGTGTGCCAGTTTGACCGCCATCTGGAAGTATTCCTCATCGTCGTCTTCGGATTCAAAACCTGTGATAATATCATCCTCAAGTTCTTCAATGCCATCGATATCATCGATTTCACCCTGGTATTTTGTGATGTCGGCTCTGTATTCCGGTTTGATTTGGCTGGTTAAAAAGGATACCACTTTTTCAGTTTCGTCATCGCCGATAAATGTTCCCTGCGCGCGTCTGGGACCTGATTCACTTGGGCTTGAATATAGCATATCGCCCTGTCCAAGCAGTTTGTCGGCTCCGCCCTTTCCGAGAATGGTTGTCGAGTCGGCGTGTGATGTTACACTGAAAGCGATGCGAGCTGGAAAATTGGATTTAACGCCGCCGCTGATAACCTTGACCTCGGGGCGCTGTGTCGCGGCGATTACATGAATTCCGGTAGCGCGCGCGAGACGGGCGATGTGGTTTATCAAACGCATTAATTCCTTGCCATTCGGGGCATCTATAAGGGAAGCAAACTCATCAATAATGATTACAATATAGGGCATGAACTCGCCGTCGGGACGTTTTTTATTGTACATTAAGATGTCCCGGCATTTTATATCCTGAAATTGGTTGTAACGATTATTCATTTCCTTTATGACCCACATCAATGCGTTCCTTGCTTTATTCCAGTCAATGATTACCGGCACCAGCAGATGAGGCAAGCTGTTATAAAGTATCAGCTCAACTCGCTTTGGATCGATTAGAATCAACTTGACTTCATCCGGAGCGGCTTTGAAAAGCAGGGACATCACGATTGAGTTAAGGCACACGCTCTTGCCTGCACCTGTTTGTCCGGCGATGAGAAGATGCGGCATCTTGTTCAAATCCTCGATAATCGGGTCTCCATCCACATCCTTTCCGATGCATAAGGGCATCAGCGATTTGGATTTGGTAAAGGCATCGCATTCAAGAACCTCGCGGAGAGTTACAAGATTCCTGCTGGATTTGGGGAATTCAACTCCGATAACATCTTTTCCCGGAATTGGAGCTTCTATTCGCAGCCTTTTTGCCTTAAGCGCGAGTTTAAGGTCATCCTGAAGCGCAATGACCTTCTTTACACTTACGCCGGGAGCGGGTTTAAGTTCGCAGCGAATCACTGACGGGCCAATAGTCATGCCGGTAACATTCACTGCCACATTAAAATTCGCAAGTGATGTTTCAATAACAGATACGATTTTTTCTCTGTCTGTATCCAATAAGTTATCAATTGGTTTCTCAAGGAGATCAGTTGTTGGAAATTTATATTTCCCGATTTCTCTGAGCATCGGCTTAAAATCAAGCTCCATCTGCTCCTTTGGAGTACCGTTTGTTTTCTTAACAGTTGGAATTTCAGAACCTGCGGAAAAGGAATCAACAAGCGAAATATCAGATTGTAAATCCTTCTTCTGCTCATCGTCATCTCTGTCCAGTGATGATACTGTTACTTTTCGTTTTGCTTTTTTTTTGTTAACCGGCGTATCATCAATCCGTGTGAGTTTATTTTTTAGAGCTATTAATCCTGCTATGAGTTTGGTTGGAGCGTAACCGGTTACATAAGGCAGTGAAATCAATCCAAGAACAATGAAAACAACAATCCCACCTGCATTGCCGAATGCCGTTTCAAATATGGAGCCGAAGAATTTCCCAATTAATCCGACCCAGGCATCATCAGAAGGATGGTAAAACCCCCCCAGCCTGATTCGCAGTATTAATCTCATTATTGGAAGCGCAAGGAGACAGATCAGGCATATTAACTGCGCAATCGCGTTTACAATTTTATTTTCCCTGTGCAGGATGCAGCTTACACTCATGACAAGAAAAGTGAGTGGCAGCATGTATAGGCCATATCCGCCGATTATCGGTTTTAAGCCTTTATAGACAACATAGCCCATTATGTTCTGGGCATCATTATCTATCATGCCGATAATGTGTATTACTATCAATCCAAGGAGTACCAGACCTGTAACTTCGAGCCTGATTTCAGAGGGGAGAATCTCTTTTTCTTTTGGATTCGGCACAGCATTAACCTTGGGAGATGCCTCAAACATGACTATCACCAGCCATGAAAAAGTAATTCCCCGGTTATCGCCATAAAATCCACATTAGATTATATTATAGATTATTAAGATTCGCAAGATACATTTAAGTTGAGGGAATCGATGGACTCTCCCGTGTGTTAATCTTCACGAATCGGATTCGAGGGATTTAGCCAGTTTTTCGAACGATTTGTCGCTCTCGCGAATAGCTCGGCGCTTGATGCGCCAGTAGCCGTCAATCAACTTACGCGCTTTTTCGGTTAGTTTCGAACCGCCGCCGTGAGCACCGCCTGTTTGGCGTTCTATCAATTTAAACTCAAGGCGTTCCTCCGCGCGTTTGATATCCCCCCATGCGTGCCTGTATGAAATCCCCTCTTTTTTTGCGGCTTTTGCGAGGCTGCCTTGATTGTCTATCGCTGACAGAAGACGTGCAATGCCCTCGCCGAATACGGTTTTGCCATCGCGATTGATCCAAATTTTTGTCCTGATGCTCAACTGGCTGCCTGTGAGAAATTCGTGCTGGTTCTGAAAAATGCGAATAAGTTTCCGCCTTGAGCTGACAGGAATATCCAACGGTGCCAAAGCCGCCATCCAGCCGTCAGGATTGGCGTTATCGCCAAGCACAATGTCGGCCATGTATGCCAGTTCGTCCGCATCGCTTCGCCTGATTTCATTGTGCTGATTTAGAAAGATGACTACATCGGCATCAATATTTCCGATCAGGCGAGTTGCCTCCGCGACACAGTGTTTGAATTTGGCGCGGCTGGAATCAATAAATTCAAGCGCCTCATTGGTGTTGGTGAAATAGTTGTTCGATTTGGATTTTTTTGTTTTACCATGCCCAAGTTTCAGATTTACCGGCTTATCAAGCACATCGGTAATTTCAGATGCCAGTTTTGATTTGCCCACCTGGCTGGATGAACCGCCAATCAACCATAATTTCATTTAAAACACCCCAGCTGGCATCCGAAGATTTTCATCTCAAGCACGTTAGCTAATTTGCCGGCATTGGCGCGGCTGATTCCGAGTCTCTTCCCGATTGCAAACGCAACAGGGCACGATATTCGTCCGCCGACATGCATGACTCCAGGCTCGCTTATCTCTCTTTCGGATGGGTTGTCGATTGTGATATCCGCTTCCGATGCTGAATCCACAATAATGTATTCCAACTCAATCGATTTGTAGAATTCATTCAGTTTGTTGACAATATCATCCGGCAAGTTTGCAAAGTGTAATTTTGGTTTATCAGCCATGTTTAATTCTCCCTGAGTGAGTGTAGATATTGAATCGCGCGCCACGGGCGAACCCGATAAGCGTGATTCCGTATTTGTCCGCAAGTTGAACAGCGCCATCTGATGGCGCTGAATGTGAAACAAGAAACGGCGCGCGGGCTCGAATCGCCTTTGTAACAACGCCGGTGGCAATACGTCCGCTTGTGAGAATCATTCTTTTGTTTTGTGGCACTTCATTGAACCTTAATTCATGCCCCAGGATTTTATCGATAGTGTTGTGGCGCGCTATATCATCTGCGACATGAATAATCCTCTCGCCATCGCTCAATGCCGATGTGTGAACCCCGCCTGTCGAGTAGAACATGCCGCTGGTTTTCATAAGTGAGTTCATCATGTCGATTATCCTGTCCGCTCCGGCTTGAACATCAGTGCCAACAGCCTTGAAACAATCGGCGTAAGCGGGACGGATTGAAAAAAGCACATCCCCGCATCCCGGCGAGACAGTTCGAACCAGCGATGTCTGCTGGGGTTTGATTTTCTCTTTTGTGTTTACGGTTACAGTGTCCAGCTTGTCGTTGAATTCAATCGATGTGATTTTCTCGATGTCGTTAAGAACACATTCGGTATATAAGAAACCGACAGCGAGATTTTCAACATTATCCTTTAAAGCGTTAATGACAGCGACTTCATCATCGTTGGCCCAAATCCGTATGAACGATTCACGCACGAGAATATCATTGATATCCCGGATGCCATCAATGCGGTGATAGCGTTGAATAGGGCGTTTAACAGTCACATCCAGATTAGCCGTGTTGTTTTTATCGGGCTTCATATCATCGGGAGAATTGAGATTTAGAAAAGGCGTTTCATCGTTGAAAAATATTAGTTCGCTTTTATTGTTATGGCAGAAATCAAGCACACTGAGATTGCGCTTTTCAAGCGCGTTTGTAATCGCGGGTAGGATTCCTTTTTTATAAACAGCGCAAAGGGGATGCTCGCGGAGCGGAGTTGAAACATAGATTAAATCGGCATCTGACTCGCAAGCTTTGTTAAGGAGAATCGCAATTTCATCGCTGGTTATTTTCGGCATGTCGCATGACAGCACCAGTATTGAATCCGCCTGTGTTTTTTTCAACGCGCTGTGTATTCCCGCAAGTGGGCCTGATTTTATATATTCATCCGGGATAGACTCGAAACCTATGGACGAAAATACATCGGTTTCATCGGTTGATAAATATATATTATCTATTCCGGCTTTTTTTATTTGCTCTGTGAGATAAGCGACAAGCGGTATGCCATCCACTAGCACAAGGCTTTTAGGAGTGCCGAATCGAGAGCTCTTTCCGCCTGCGAGTATGACTGCGGTTTTAATCATCGTTTACCTTTTTTCCACATTCGCTGCTATCGCCTTTAACCGTTTCCAAAGCGTGAGGCAGGATTTCGAGAATTGCCTCAAGCGATTGGACAGCTCCTCTTTCGCTTCCGGGCACATTTACAATTATACTTTGCGCCCTGACTCCCGTGATTCCTCTCGACAGCCAGGCATACTTCGTATGCTTTGACCCCTCACTTCTCATGCACTCTGCAAATCCGGGGATTTCATAACCGATAACCGCACGAGTTGCTTCGGGAGTAACATCACGCGGAGAAATGCCTGTTCCGCCTGTTGTTATGATTAAATCAGCCCTGTCATCATATAGAAGTTTTTCGAGAGTTTGAACAATCGAGTTGTAATCATCCGGTATAATAACAGGCGGTTTGGTTTGGTAATGGGCGTCAGCCAACATTTGAATCAGCATTGGACCCACAGTATCTTTGTTTTCCCCGCTGAAACGGGAATCGGAAACTGTGAGAACGCGCGCGCTATAACGTTTCGATTTTGTCGCCGACATTAATCTCACCTCCGACAACAACCGCCGCGAAGATGCCTTTGCTCATTAACGGCGGCTCGCCTATTTCAGGGCTTAACGTATATCCCGTGGGATTCGGCTTGCCTATTTGTGTTACCTCAAGTTCAATATTTCCTATTCGTATTCTCGAACCGACTGGAAGTTCAATAAGATTTATTCCTTCGGTTGTGATATTCTCAGCGAAGTCACCGGAGTTAACTTTGATTCCCCTATCAATGAAACTTTTGTAAATCTCAATTCCAATCAGCGATACATGCTGATTTTCAGTTCCGGCGTGAGCGTCGCCTTCGACTCCGTGATTCTCAATCAATCGGATTGCATCGACACTGGTTTTCGCGATTCCTTTATCTTTGCCTACACAAAGTCCCGCAACTTTTCCTGTTTTCATAATTCATCCCGTACATATTCCCCGGATCGTCCGCCTGATTTTTTCAGAAGGCGGATTTTATCAATTGTCATGCTCCTATCCGCTGATTTGCACATGTCATAGATAGTCAGCGCCGCAATTGATACCGCAGTTAAAGCCTCCATTTCAACTCCGGTTTTAGCGTGCACAATGACAGTCGCGGTGATTTTAATTCCATCCTCGACTATTTCAAATTCTATATCAGCGTGGTCAAGCCCCAGCGGATGGCACATCGGAATCAGTTCACCTGTTTTTTTCGCAGCTTGAATCCCGGCGATTTTAGCGGTGGACAGCACATCCCCCTTCGGCATTTTACCCTCGGTAATCTGATTGAGCACATCCGGTTTTATTCGCACAAAGCCATCGGCGACAGCGATACGTCTTGTTATCTCCTTTTCAGAGACATCAACCATTTTTACCTTGCCTTTTTCATCGATGTGGCTGAATTCCATTGCTAACCTCCAATAGAGAACATGTAACTCGCGATATGATCAGAAACCCGACCGTTCTTGCGGCTGACAAAATCCTGAATCGCCGTTTTAAATTCATCATCGGATTTCTCAAGAAGCGGTCGAATTTGCATCGTTTTATTTGAATACAAACAGTATCTCAGCATTCCCTCGCAATTCAAACGGATACGATTGCAGTGCATACAGAAAGGATTAGTAATCGCGGGGATAAATTCAAACGTCCAGTTGTTGGATGGAATCCGGTATTTCGTTGTATGATTACCCGCATCAGAACTGTTGTCATCAAGTTTCTCAATATCAGAAAACGATTCTGACAAGCTGCGAAGAATGTCAGGCATTCTCGGAGCGTTTCCGTTGGAAATATCTATGTCTAACGGAAGGGAGGGCATCAACTCGATAAATCGAATCTGGAATCCTTCGCGATTCGCCCACTCAATCATTTGCGCTTCCTCGTCGAATCCGGGAAGCAGCACAGTGTTAATTTTAATCGGAGAGAATCCGATTTCTTTCGCGGCTTGCAGTCCTTTAAGGGAATCATCGAGATTACCCACTCGTGTTATCCGATGAAACCTGTCGTGGTTCAATGTGTCGAGCGAGACATTAATACGGCGCATTCCGGCATCGAAAATAGGCCGCCCTTTTTCCGCAAGAAGGATTCCGTTTGTGGTAATCGCCAAATCGTCTATTCCCGGATTGTTCGCCAGATTATTAATCAGGAATTCGATATTGCGCTTGATAAGCGGCTCCCCGCCGGTCAGCCTGACCTTGTTTATTCCGAACAGGCTAACGAACCTGTTGACACATAAAGTGAATTCCTCCAGCGAGAGAACATCATCATGGGCGCAGAGTTTATAGCCGTCTTCGGGCATGCAGTACACGCACCTTAGATTGCATCTGTCGGTGATTGACAATCGAAGGTATGTAATTAATCTTCCCGCGCCGTCTCTAAGTTCCAAAGTTTTCCCCCCTGAAAAGAAAGAATCGAACTTTCTCGCCGGATTTAACGACATATTTCCCCTTGTCGAAAATTGCGAACGCATTTGCGTTAACCACGCTGAAAATATCCGCTGAACCTTTGGATTCAACTGGCGCGATTCGCCATTCGCCACTCACATTTTCAACCAGCCCATGCGGAATAAACGCTCGGTTACTTTTGATTTTGAAATCACCAGTCGCTGTGGCTTCCATGAACTGTGTGCTGAAATCGGATTGACCCATCATGCGCCGTATCGTCGGGCCAACATAGAGTTCAAATCCCAAAAACGCTGAGACCGGATTCCCCGGCAGTCCGAAAATGAGCATTTCACCCAGTTTACCAAACAGCATCGGCTTGCCCGGTTTCTGCGCGACTTTGTGAAACAGCACCTCGACTCCGAGTTCCTGTAAAATGCCAGGAACCAAATCATAATCGCCGGCTGAAACTCCTCCTGTGAGAATGATTATATCCGGGTTAAGTTCAATCGCGTCCTTGATAGTACCCTTGAGCGATTTTTTATTGTCAGCCGCCCAGGGGCGCCGTGATGCCGCACCGCCCCATCGTGTGCATTGAGCCAGCAATCCATAGGAATTCGATTCCCTTATCTGTCCCGCTTGAGGTTTATTAGTTATCTCCACAAGTTCCGATCCCGTCGAAAGAAGCAGTACAGATGGCCGTGGATATACGGGAACAGTCGCGATTCCAACCTGCGCCAGAACAGCGGCTACCGGCGCGGATATTTCCATTCCCTTTTTCAGAATGACCTGTCCCTCTTTTATCTCCTCACCCTTGTATGCGATATTTTTCCCTGATTCAATTTTATCCTGCAGTTTCACAATGCCGGATGTTGGTTCGGATGTTTTCTCTACCTGAATAACTGTATCGACTCCGGGAGGCACAGGCGCGCCGGTCATGATTTTAACAGCGTGTCCGCGTTTGACAGTATCATTGCTGAATTCACCAGCGGCAATAATCCTGTCGATTTTCATCTCAGCGCCGATGCCGGAATCATCGGCGTGAATAGCGTAGCCATCCATAGTGGCCCTGTCGAACGGAGGTACGTTGATGTCAGCTGAAATGTCCTCGGAAAGAATCAAGCCGGCTGCGAAATCGAGAGGCAGCTTGACCGGGTCGAGTTTTTGAAGAGTATCGAATACTATTTTTTTTGCTTTGTCTATTGGTATCATTTTTTTTCCCCTTCGCCGGATAGAATCCAGCGCTCCCAGGGGCGATTCATTCAAACACGTGAATCGCGACGGATTTGAAATGCGCCCAGACATCATCCCCGACTGTGCAGTTAAACTCCTTCACGGTACGGCTTGTTACACTTGCCCTGATTGAAAAGCCATCAGAACATTCAATGGTAAATCCGACAAGATTCTTTCCGATTGCCTCGATGCGCCGAATCACGCCTTTAAAACTGTTCTGCGCGCTGGATGCTATCTTATCCTTCGATAACAAAACCTGGTTTGAGTTAATTGAAACCGTGTAAACGCGTTCATCGCGTGTTTTCCCCTGAGCATTATTTAATTCTCCCGCATAATATATCCGCAAGCCTGAATCCGAGAGAAATTCCCAGCCGTCCTCTATCGGCCTTGCTTTCAGGCGATACAGGTTTTCGGGAGTCCACGGTGATATTTTCCCATCCTGCAAAGTAACAATCCTGTCAGCGATATCATGCGCTCGGGACAACTCGTGAGTTGTGAATATCACGGATTGATTATCAGGCAGATTTCCGATAACGCTTTGGAGGATTTCATTGCTTTGAGTATCCACGTTTGCGAACGGCTCATCCAGGAGGAGAATCGGTGTTTTGTGAACAAGCGCGCGGGCAATCGCTGCCCGTTTTAATTCACCTGATGAAAAAGTTCTCGGTGACCGTTTTTTCAAATCCGCGATTCCAAGCATTTGAAGATATTTATCTATTAGAATAGCAAATGGTTTTAACCCTCTGCTGTTATTTTCCAATCCAAACGCCATGTTAC
>JAGGVT010000181.1 GCA_021157815.1 bacterium
GGGGCTGTTGAAAAAGGGCTGAATGTAGGGGGTAGGTCTCTGTGCCTACCCTAAATATTGGCATAAATACAGGGCAACCACGGAGAGTTGCCCCTACGGTCTGGGATATAATGGGCTTTTTCAACAGCCCCGAAAGCGGGAATCCATTTTAAAGTTCCCTTTCTCTGCCAGAGAGGATAAAGACAAAGAATTACTTCATATTAAATACTAGTTAACATTTGCATCAGAAGAAAATTGGATTCCCGCTTTCGCGGGAATGACGCGCTGTTTGGCCTGACGCGCTTTTTGGCCTGACAGGTTGTTCGGAATAACAGGTTGTTCGGAATAACAGGTTGCTTGCATTTCCGACAGGCTCTTAAACCCTCTGCTATTCTAAATCTCACCACTTCCGTGAATATTAGAATTTTTCTCCTGCCAGCATTTATCCACAAATTCCTTTATCTGCTTTCTGAATACGCTGACATCGAATTTACGCGCGTGTTCGATTAATCCAGCCTTGTCAAACAACATTGAATCAAAACGATTGACCGCATCGTTGAGAGATTCCGGTGTCTGTTCACTGAAGAAAGTTCCGGTTTTATTTTCAACAACAGTCTCAAGCGCGCCGCCTGCGCCGTAGGCGATAACCGGAGTCCCGGCTGACATCGCCTCGATTGGAGTCAAACCGAAATCCTCGAAACTGGTGAAAACAAGCGCTTTCGCCTGGCCGTAAACTCTCGGAAGATCATCCTCAGGCACGAATCCAAGAAACTCAATATTCGGTTTCGCTATCGATTTTAGTTTATCCTCATCGGGCCCAATACCAAGAACCTTCAGCGGCAGGCCATTTTGATTAAACGCATCAATTGCGAGATCAACTCTTTTATACGGGACAAACCGATGGGCAATAAGGTAGTAATCCCGCTTTGCGCCATCATAAGCGAATTTGTCAACATCAACCGGCGGATAAATCACAACGTCACCCTTGCGGTTATATGTGCGTTTAAGGCGGCGATCAACCTCATGGCTTATTGGAATGAAGTAATCGACCTGCGAATTCGACTCAAGATCGAATTTCCTCAACGGGCCAATCATCATGTCGAACAGAATTCGCTTCACACCTGAAAGGCTCGCGCGATAGACACCATGAAGTTCCCAGATATATCGCATGGGCGTATAGATATATGAAATGTGAATGGCGCCATCCGGCCTTCGAATACCCTTTGCGCAGCAGTGGTTTGAGGAGAGGATGACATCAAATCCGCTTAAATCAAAAGAGCGAAATGCTTTCGGCATGAAGGGAAGATAGTTGCGATATTTCTCTTTCGAGTTGTGCCATGACTGCAGGAATGAGGTTCGAACACGCTCAGGCGGGAAGATGTCGCCAAAACGCTGTTTATCGTAAACGGATGTAAAAATCGGCGCATCGGGGAACATGTCGGCAAACTCCATGACACACCTTTCAGCGCCGCCAAATCCGGTAAGCCATTCATGCACGATTGCGAGTTTCATTATCGATTATTTCTCATTCTTATCCGCATCTTTATGTTTATCCTCATGCTCTTTTATCATCGCCTCAACTTCATCATCATAGAGATATTCAGCCAATATCTCGCTTTCAGTGAATATATGTTCATCATACGACAATCCAATCGGCCTGTCCTCAAGCAGATCGATATAAACCTGCTCAATCCTTTTTGCCAGATCATTCCAGTCGTAGAGCTTTTTATATCCCTTCGATTTTTCGCGCGCGCGTTCATACAGCGCATCATTGGCGATTATCGCCTCCAGCTTTTCCGCAAGTTGCTCAACATCATTCGGATCAACAAGTGTAACATGCTTTTTAATCCTTTCGTTGACATCACCAACTGTCGATACAGTTGTTATCATGGGAGCGTCAAAATGCCCGAATGTAATCATGCTGGAACGCCGGTCGGAATAGCCATCCGTAAACGGAAAAACCCCGACACGCGCGATTGTGAAAATCTCCGCGGCTTCCTCGATGGGAAGAAATCCCTTGAATTTGACTTTGTCCTTAAGCGCTCCTTGATTCGAGATGTAATTGATAAACCGATCGTATGATTTCCTGTGGGGATCAAAAGCGCCGACATGCCACAATTCGCATTTATACCCGCTTATGCAGATTTTCTCAAACGCTTTCAGCAGAACCTCGAAACCCTTGTGCGGATGAAGGAATCCGTAGTTTACTATTACGCCATCCTCCGGAACATCCCATTTGCGCCTGAGATTTTCTTTGTTGTCTTCAAATTTGATTTTCAAACTGTCGTAATTCTCTGGAAGCACAGGTCCAATCGGTATTACCCGCGATTGCTTTTTGCTCAGCGTGCTGAATCGAAAGCGCAGGGCGTCCCTTTCCTGAATCGATGGAAACAGAATCATTGATACCTCGCTGAGAAGCGGCATTATTGCCGCTTTCCTCAGCATGCGCGCATGGCTGAATTCATGAATTGTGATTATGTACGGCGATGCCAGTTTCCGTGCTTTAAGCTGCATGCCCAGAAGGCTCGGAGCGAAACCTTTTCCGAATCCCTTTGATGGATACTGCAGGTGAATTATGTCCGGTTCAATCTTGAGAATCCGCTTCAGAAGCGAACCGCCGTAAAAAACCGACCAGCCTCTCATCACAGGATGAATTTTGATGTTCTCATGCGGTGAGTTTTCATCCGCATCCTTTGACGTGATAACATCGACCTGATGCCCCAAACCCGCAAGGCGTTTCGACAGTTCGTACGTGTTATCCCCCACGCCGCACCGCATCGGTGGAAACGAACCCACTATCTGCACTATTTTTAATTTTTCCGTGATTTCCTCTCTAACCTCATTCCAAATTTGTTGAGTGTAAAGCACCGCAATTATAACAACCTCCTGCAGTATCGCGAAACAGGTTATAATATGCGTGATGGAAAATCGAACGGATGACAATCGACTTAAACGCTATTTGCTGATTATATCCGGCGGCGCGCTGCCCCGATTTTACAAGCGCCCACGAACATGCGGACATTTACATCCGACACCTCCTTTTGCCGAATCATTTAGTAAGTTAGTAAGTTAGAAGGTTAGTAAGTTAGAAGGTTAGTAAGTTAGCAGGTTAGTAAGTTAGTAAGTTAGCAGGTTAGTAAGTTAGTAAGTTAGCAGGTTAGTAAGTTGGTAAGTTTATTCTGCTTTTACCTGGGAGCGCTGGATTCCAGATAGTAACTATTTACAGCATTTCCTCGACTGCTTTTGTGAGTCATCCATCTGATTACTCCCTATAAATGCAATGCTGAACAACGCCTGATTTATATATATATTAAATCCTTGATTTTAGCGTATGTGCCCTCAGCGATTCCCTTTACGCTCATGATTTCAGTCTTCTTTTTAAACCCGCTGTTCCTGGTTCGATAATCGATAATATCCTGCGCGCGAATATCTCCGACTCCCGGAAGCGCCGTCAGTTCCTCTTTTGATGCAGTATTCAGGTTGATTGGAAACCGCACTTCCCTTGATGTTGAGCGTGCAGCCTTGATGCTTTCATCATTGGTAATCAACGGTGAGTCTATCTTCTCGCCTTTTATGGGAACATACAGTTTCTGGCCATCGAAAATGTTCTCGGCAAGATTCAGGAAACTCGTATCGGCGTTTTCGATTGTGCCGCCTGCTGTTTTGATCGCGTCTGTAACTCGGCTTTCATACGGCAGTTCAATCAGTCCGGGATTCGCAACAGCGCCGGCGACATGCACCAGTATTGTTTCAGGTGTTTTATCCGCATCCAAATCTGCCGCCAGCGCACTGTCATTTTTGGAAATGTTATACGCAATCATGTCCATTGCCACAGTGGCAATCCATACAACGACAAGGATTGAAAACACGGTGATGCCGAGAATTTCTGATCTGCTCAGATTTTTCAATTTACAACTCCGCTGATTTACAACAGTTGGATTAATTTTACATGATTGCCCTGAATATGTCTATTGGAACACAACGCCAGGTCAAATAACGCGTTAGGTCGAATAACCTGTTATGCCGAACAACTCGCAAGAATGAATTACCCACTAGGTCGAATTACCCATCAAGTATTATAACCCGTCATTCCCGCGAAAGGGACTGTTGAAAAACCTAATTATGTAGGGGCAGGTCTCTGTGCCTGCCTTTAGGTTTGCTGTAAATACAGGGCAGCCACAGAGGGCTGCCCCTACGATTCGGGATAAAACAAGCTTTTTCAACATGCCCCGAAAGCGGGAATCCAATTTTCTTTTTTTTCAAATATAAGACAATGCATGTATGGTTGAGCTGATTAAAACTTTAACCAGGAAGGGAAAGACCTGTACGACGATCTGGTTTAAGAAAAAAATGGATTCCCGCTTTCGCGGGAATGACGTAACCTTGTTTCGCGGTAATGACGGAATCTTTTTCCTTTTCCTGGCTTAGCATCCAATAAAATTATGATTAGATACGTTAAACGCCATGTTAGTTGAACATACATTTTGAATAATACCGAACCAAACTTGCGCAAAAACTCATTTGGGTTACACTTGTCGCATGATTTTAAAAAGGAACGCGATAAAAAAGCTGTTTCAGCGTTTTGCGATTATTCCTCCACTCGCGCTTCTAATCCTGCTATTCTCAACCGCCGACGCTAACGCCGGCGAACGGTATGCAGTACTTATGCAGAATGTCGGTGTCGGACTTGTGAACCGTTTGGAGAAAGTGCTTCTTGAGGATTATCATTTCCCCGCTGAAAATGTCTCTTATTACCGCTGCCTTGATGAGGACGGGAAAGAAATATCCGGCGCAATGCTGGCTGAATCAGTGTTGTCAAAACTCGATGAGCTTTCCTGTGAATTACAACCAGGCGATAAACTCATTATTGCCTTTCTATGCCACATGAAAAGCGGATTCTGTGTGAATGCATCGCTGACATACAAGGAGCTGGAGGATGCGCTGGCAATTTTCGATGACGATGTCGATATTATTTTGTTCATGGAGGGCTGCCATTCCGCAGGCGCATTGAAGGTTGTCGAATCGGCGGACGCGCTTATTACATCCGCGGAAACCGGAGAGATATGCTACGGCGGATTCATGCGTTTCTGGATAAACGCAATCGATCCTAAACATGAGGCATATAAAAATGCCGATACTGACAACAATGGCTTTGTTACTGTCGGTGAGGCGTACGAGTACGCAAGAGATGAGAAGAAACTCGCTAAATGGTATCGTGATCTCGATGATAAAGTCTGGCCTTTCCCTGATTTTTACCCAACCCCGACCGCACTTTTTCAGGATGGCGGTGAGTCGCTGACTCTTTGTGAGAATTATTACAGGTTTTAACAGAGCTATTTTCAGGATCGTTGCTTGCTGTACTCTGAAGTTGCCATTTCTAATGCGGCACATCGGGGCACAGCAAGGAAGATGTCTCAGAATGTAAAATAATGCACGAAACATTGTCATTCTGAGCGCAGCGAAGAATCTATAAGCTGCTGTGTTGATGATTAAACCTGACAAGAATAATTCGCATTGTCGAGAATAGATCCTTCGCTTCGCTCAGGATGACAGAAAAAGACGGGTTCTGAGACAGCTTCCAAGCGGCGTTCCTACATATAATAGTTTATCCGCATAGCCAAGACTTTTTCAACAGCCCTGAGACACAGGCGCTACGCAAATATCCAATAACGGATTTTTAAAGTTTGCCAAGAGCCACCTCCGGTGTTATACTCTTTTACTTATAGTGTTTATCAGTGATTCAGGCGTATATTTGAGCGAATCTCTGAGCGTGGACAACAATGAATATACAGAAGGCCAGTGAATATCAGATAGGCATCAAGGATGTTTTCGAGGGTCCTCTCGACCTTCTGATGCATCTTATCCGCGTGAATGAGATAGACATTTATGATATTCCCATAAGTTTCATTCTTGACAAATATCTGAGTTACCTTAAAACGATTGAGAAGCTGGACATAAATATCTCAAGCGAATTTCTTCTGATGGTCGCTACTCTGCTGGAGATAAAATCCCGGATGCTGCTGCCGACCAGTTATCTGGATAATCTGGAAAGCGATGACGAGTGGCTGGCGTCACTGACCGACCCTCGCCATGAACTTGTCAGGGCGCTTGTTTTTAATGATATTCACCGTCGAATAGAGGATGACCTTCGGGAACATGAGGAATCCCAAATGAGGGTTTTCCCGGCGGCGTGCCGTAATTTGGATATTGGCAACGATTCGGATGTCAGTTTCGACTTGGAGAAGATTGGCCTTTTTGACCTGTTGACCGCCTATCAGCAGATGCTTCTTCGTGAAAAACCGGAGACAATATATATTAAAATGCCCACTGAATCGCTGGAGGCGACAATCGATGAATTAATCGCATGGCGCGGCGGCGGGGCAGGGAAATCAACATTTAGAGAGGCCGTTGGCGCGAATCTTTTTCCTGCAAAAGTGATAATTGTCTTTTTGGCGATACTTGAACTCGCGCGAATCGGCTATGTCGAAATTAAGCAGGATTCAAAAAAAAGCGAGATAAGAATGTATTGGAAGTGATTTATGGTGTCAGATGAAATAAATAACACGACGGAAAATGCAGACAGCGATGAATTGAACAGCTTGAGCGAGTTGGAAACGATGTCGATGGATTTTGTTGACCAAAGGCTGGACAGCGTTGATTATGTCAGGAACCTTATTGAGGGAATTTTGTTGATGAGCTCTGAACCGCTTGAGATAAGTCGCATTGCGAAGTCACTTGGAATAAAAAAGGCTGTTGCGGAGAAAGCGTCTGAAATACTGGTTGAGGACTATCAAACCCGGGGAATACTAATTCAGGAAATCGGCGATGGTTTGCAGCTTGGGACAAATCCTGACATAGCTGAACACCTGGAGCGGTTTTTCCAGATTGAGCGCAGGCGTCGCGTTTCACGCGCGGGGCTTCAGACGCTGTCGATAATAGCGTACAACCAGCCGATTACTCGCGCGGAAGTGGAATCATTCCGAGGCGGGATTAATTCAGGCGGTGTGCTGCAATCGCTTTTGGAAAGAGACCTTGTGAAGATAGCAGGCCGGAAAGAAACGCCCGGAAATCCATATCTGTATAGTGTCAGCGATGCCTTCCTGAAATATTTCGGGCTTAAAACCATAGAGGAATTGAAGGAAAAGCTCCCGGCAATTGAGGATAAAATCGCGAGCGATGGCGATATCGCACAATTGAAACTTAAAGACCTTGGTATCAGCCATGGTGAAAAAGAGATGCCGCAGGATGATGATACTATTACGAATGATTTGCTCAATAGTCTGGTCAGTGAAGATGAGCTAAACACAGATATGCCGGAATCAATTGAAAACAATCCGGATGAGACTAAAAAAGGCAGCGATATTACATGAGAAAAGGGATAACGATATTTTTCATACTTTCTATCCTGATGTTCATTCCCAATTTTACTGATGCGTCAGATGAAATAACAATCGATTGCCTGGGTGGAGCAATTCTTGTTGAATACAAAACATCGAATGTAATTTACCAGCAGAATGCGGATACAAAATGGCCTCCAGCGAGTTTGACCAAGATAATGACGGCGATAATCGCTCTTGAGGAGGGGAATCTGAATGATGATGTTGTGTTCAGTGTAAACGCTGTCAAACAGGAAAAAAGCAATCTTGGGCTTAATGAGGGAGTGCGAGTTCCTTTGTATAAACTGATTGAGGCGATGCTTGTCAAGAGCGGCAACGATGCGGCAGTTGCAATCGCTGAACATATCGATGGCACTGAGGAGAAATTCGCGGAGCGAATGAATAAGAAGGCGAAAAATCTTGGGATGTTCAATACAAATTTTACGAACGCATCCGGGCTTCCTGATGATGACCAGTATTCCACCGCGCGCGACCTTGCGAACCTTGCCATTTACGCGATGAGGCAAAATGAATTCAGCCGGATTGTCTGCCAGCGCGAACTTGAATTTATAAACGAGGACGCGACAGAAAACAGAACGTTATATTCCACTAACAAACTCCTGGGACATCACCCGCTCGTGGATGGGATTAAAACAGGTTTCACAAACAAAGCGCATCACTGCCTTGCGGCAAGCGCAGCTTTTCGCGATTATCGCCTGATTTCAGTTGTTCTCGGTACGAAGCGTAAACAAATGCTGCTGGATGAAACCGAGGAATTGCTTGATTACGGGTTCGAACTGCATGACCCGCTATATCCGTTATACAGGGATTACCAACTCGAAAGTCCAATTGCTGATGAAAACGATAATTCAGATTAGCTAGCCGTCCCTGAAAAAACCATGTTTTAAGATATTGCGTTTTATAAATATATCTTTCCCCGGGAGCGCTGGTCTCTGACCGGCACCTGGACGGGTTAACTAAAATGTAAAAATGGGAATCTTACAAACATTGTTGATTAGCTCAACGTCTTTCTTTTAGTATGTCGTTTGTTGGATAAGCTCAATTGATTTCTATTAACCTAACACAGGTGCCGGTCAGAGACCAGCGCTCCCAGGAAAAGATTTTACTGTTACTACAAATCACCAGGTTTTGATTTGGCACTAACTTGTCATGGATGTTACCCCGTTTTGATGTTACGCATATCATGGCGTATCATTATCGCTGATGCCCGAATCGGAAAATAAAATGCGCCTTCAATTGTTCCTGTCGCGCTGCGGTGTCGCAAGCCGACGTAAAGCCGCAATTCTTATCAATAGAGGCAAAGTTACTGTAAATGGGAAAATTGTGCGGGAGCCGTACCATAAAATCGACCCGGAAACAGACAAAGTGCTGTTCGAGGGTAAACAGCTTAAACTGACGAAATTCAAATTCTTTAAATTGTATAAACCCGTTGGTGTTTTGTCTGCGATGAAGGACAGCCGTGGCAGAAGAACAATCGCGCATCTTATCCCGAAATCGTACGGCAAACTGTTTCCGGTAGGGCGTCTCGATTTGGACAGCGAGGGGCTTTTAATTCTCACGAATCATGGAGAAGCCGCGAATCGGATGATGCATCCGCGCTATCACTTCCCAAAGATTTATCATGTGATATTAAATAAATCGCCGATGAAGGTGGATTTGGTACGGATGTCGAGGGGAGTTGAAATAGAGGGCAAGCGCACTATTCCGGCGGCGTATGAATTAATCGGCAAAGAGGGGTCAAAGCGTGTAAGGGTTGAAATAGTCGAGGGGAGAAAACGCCAGATTAAAATGGTATTCAGGAAGCTTGATTACAGAGTTGTAAAATTAAAAAGGCTGTCGATTGGGCCGATTAAACTGGGTAATATGAAACCGGGAGAGATTCGCGATTTCACAATGGATGAATTATTCAACCTGCTTGGTTCGTTGGGCATTGCAGAGATTTAGGGTTGGAGAATGGCATCATCACCTGGGTTGGCTGTCATTCTGAGCGAAGCGAAGGATCTATGTTCCTTTGCATGAATGATTAAATCTGAAGATGGATATTTACGTTATCGCGAATAGATTCTTCGCTACGCTCAGAATGACAATTTTTGCCGTTTCCCTGAGTTCTGACACATCTTCAATACTGTTACATTACTCTCATTTTGAAAGCAATTCAGTGTCTTTTAATAAACAAGCATTATAGAAAGAAAGCATTTTCTTGCAAAAAAAGCCCCGACTATATGCCGGGGCTGAAATACCAAAACCTGGTGCGTTTCTATACAGATCCACCATCTTTGGTTATGTCGGTGAAGTCCGCATCGAACCCAAGCTCGAGAATAATCATTGTATCTTCACTTACGCTGTCCCAGCTAACCCAGCCGGCCAGATCAACATGCTTGACCCACTGGTACTCGAGACCGCCAGAAATGATATTCTCATTATTATCGTCGAAGCCAAGATAATCCAAGCGGAATTGCCACTTGTCGTTCTTCCAATCTATTCCAGCGAAGAAATTGTTATCTTCACTGTCAAAATGGATGAAACCAAGATAGCCAGCAATATTTGGATTCAGCTGCTTGCTGATAACCAAATAAGGCTGAGGATCGTCCATTCCGCGGCCTTGTGTGCCCTGGATATTCTCTACTCCGACAGCGAGTCCGATTACGTCCCCATCCCTGAGCTCGTCCCATACCTGATATTTGGCTGAGAGTTTGAAAGGACCAACCGGCCTGTTAAGGTTCCAGTCAAATCCAATTTCAAGTTTATCCCAGACTACACCATAAAGAGCGCTGGTCATAAAACGACCCTTCTCGATGTCGTCATCGAGGAAGACCCTGCAATCCCATTCCCACTGTCCAAGTTCTTTGGTCTGCGGAATCGGAATTGTGTTAAGGTCTGTAGTCGCTGCGAATGCTCCAACAGCGAATAACAGGTTAGCGATGAGGGCCACTGTAAAGACTAAATAAATCTTTTTCAACTTTGGCTCCTCCCGGAAAAAATGTAGGGTAATGAGGTACTTTTCCGGACTTTCGCCTTAGGTTTCGGTTTACCCATGATTCCCTCTGCCAAGAAAAATCATAGGTTACTTTGAGGGATATTAACCCTCGTTAAGTCAATTGAGTATATCAAAGTAATTCCCAATTGTCCACATACTCAACATTTTCGTAAAAAAATATCGAAAAAAATTATTTCCGTACTTTTTTACGTTCATGCATTACTCATGTCATAATATCGCCTTTTGTGTGGTTGAACTTAACCTTATTCTTATAAGGTCTATTTATACCCACCCTAAATCCGCGATTGGATTTTTTAAAACAAAAAAGGCATGAAGAAACCTTGTTGGCATACTAAGATTAGGCTAATTTGACCAAATGCCAAAGAACCAACAGGGTGAAAAAATTATGCCACAAACCGTTCTACCATACAAGCTTGAAAAAACAAAAGATACGATTACTCCGCATAGCGGATTAGCATTAATAGGCGAATTTGCGCATGGATTAGGACTGCCGGGGAAACTGGATCGCCATGATGCCATTGCCTGGCAGTAATGCGGGATACAAGCCATCAGAGCATGTAATGCCGCTGATCGTGCTTCGCAAGCCGTATCAACAGAAACTGTTTGAAGAAAGCGATACGAACCAGCGATTTGCGGCAATTGCCAGCAACCGTGATGGCGCTGCGGAGGAAATTGTCGGATGGTATAATCAGCGCGGGGAAACAAGTGAGAACCGTATAAAGGAACTGAAAATTGGATTCGGGATGGAACGTATGCCCTGCGGGGAACTTGAGGCGAACGCTGTGTTCTTCAGGATCGGAGTGCTTGCATACAACCTGTTCGAGAAGGAGGTGAGAGCACGTTGCTCAAAACTCGCCTGGGGCTACGCTCAGGCGATCTAGAAACAATAAAATTTACTTTTATTTGTGAAGGGTTGGCTTAGCTTTTGCTGAGTATCAAGTAATGACAATAACCAACCTTAGAAAACTCTTATTAAGGATTAAATAAAGCAGTTACTGTACACGTATCCGCCGCAAATCATTGAAAAAGCCTTGAAACCACCATCGAAAAATCATCATAAATTCCAATCGCGGATTTTGGGTCAACCTGCCGACTGCGCGAAATGTCCCATAGGTGTTATAATAAACGGCTTTTCAAATTCTATGAGTGATGGATGAAATGATTGCTGATCAATTGAAATTACAATCGTCCAGCCTGACACCGGGCGAGATAGTAAAACGTCTTGATATGTACATAGTCGGGCAGGACAATGCGAAAAAGGCGGTTGCGATTGCGCTTCGCAACCGATTCCGACGCCAACAGGTTACGGGTGAGATCAAGGATGAGATAATGCCCAAGAACATCCTGATGATTGGACCCACAGGCGTTGGTAAAACCGAAATAGCGCGGCGGCTCGCGAGGCTGGCGGAGAGCCCTTTCGTGAAAGTCGAAGCTACCAAATTCACCGAGGTCGGCTACATGGGGCGGGATGTCGAGGGCATGATTCGCGACCTGATGGAAAAATCTGTCGCGATGCTTAAAGCCTCCCGCATGGGTGAAGTCGAGGAACTTGCTGACCAACACGCCGTTGATACATTGGTAGATGCTGTCCATCCATACCCGAAACGCCCAAAAGCCATGCCCCAGCACGAGGAAATAACCAAAGAGGAGAGTTTGTTCAAGCCGAAGGAACTGCCGCCATCCCCACTGGAAGGAGACCTTTATCCGCAAATCACGCGGCTTCGTGAACGGTTCAGGCTGAAACTTTTAAATGATGAAGTGGATGATGAAACAGTCGAACTTGAACTTGACGATTCGCAGCCGCGAATGATTGAGATATTCTCATCGGCGGGAATCGAGGAAATGGGTCTGAACTTTCAGGAGATGTTCGGTGAGATGGTTCCCAAAAAGAAGAAGAAACGCAAACTGCCGATTCGTGAGGCTCGCGCGATTCTCAAAAGCAATGAAGCCCAGAAACTTCTCGACATGGATGCCATTGTTCGCGACGCTCAAACAAAATGCGAACAGACAGGGATCATTTTTGTAGATGAAATTGACAAAATCGTTGGAAGCGAACGCACAACCGGACCTGATGTTTCCCGCGAGGGTGTTCAGCGAGATATCCTGCCGCTTGTCGAGGGCGCTACTGTAATCACGAAATACGGCCCCATTCGAACGCATCACATGCTGTTTATCGGTGCGGGCGCGTTTCACATGTCCAAGCCAAGCGACCTTATTCCGGAGTTCCAGGGGCGATTCCCTATCAGAGTCGAACTTGACAACCTTAACGCTGATGATTTCAAACGTATCCTTGTTGAACCCAAAAACGCGCTAACCCGACAGTATCAGGCGCTTTTGAAAACAGAAAAAGTGAAATTGACTTTCACCGATGACGGCATAGATGAAATCAGTGAAATATCATTCAGAGTAAATGAAGAAACGGAAAATATCGGTGCGCGACGCCTTCACACTGTTCTCGAAAAAGTGCTGGAGAAAATCCTGTTTGAATCGCCATCGAAAACCAAAAAGGTCGTTGTTGACGCTGATTATGTCAAAAAGCACGTTGGAGACATCGCGAAGGACCACGATTTGAGCCGGTATATTTTGTAAATGCTTTGCCGGCTTAAAGTCTGTTGAAGAAGGCAGATAGAAAATTGACGAATCGTAACCCGGTCATGCCGTCTTGTGCTTAGTTGACAATTTTCAATAATGCAAATCAGGCATGCCGGGAAAGTGGTTATTTATGCGAGACCCCGGCATGCCTGATTCACCTAATAGGTAATTGTTTATTTTATTCGGGATGGCATGACCGGGTTACGGTTGAAATCGACCTTTTCAACAGCGATTTGCCACAAAGAAATTCGGCATTTAACCGATAAATTAAAACAGATTAAGTTATATTAAGGTTTGACACGCTCCGATTAATGCAGCTATAATTTAGCTGGCGCCGGGGTATAAGCTGAACCTGCTTGAATCTGGGCGCCTTCTTATATTTTTAGGTGTAATCAAATAAACAAGTGTACGATTTACTTATACATATTCTCGATTTCTTCATTCTCTGGTTGATTGTTTTTTCCATCCTCCTTTTGATAAAACGAACCAGAGCGACTCAGATGCTTCTGGGCATAATGTTGTTTTTCCTTCTTTTTGCCGCCGCTGTAATCCTGCCGCTTCCATCGCTGTCGTTTATTTTCTCCAAGTTGGTAACAATTCTGGCTGTTGCCGTTTTGATAATTTTCCAGCCGGAAATCAGGCGGCTGTTCGAGAGAGCCGGACACCGTGGATGGTTCCTTCCACTTGTCGGGCGAGCCAACAAGGGAGAGCTCGAGCGAATGATTGAAATCCTGGTGCAGGCATCCGAGCGGTTTGCCCGCGTGCGAATTGGCGCGATTATCGTCTGGGAGCAGGATATAGGCCTTAACGATTACCTCGACACCGGCGTGGAATTGAATATCGAAACCAGTGTCGATTTTCTTGAAACATTATTTTTCCCAAACAACCCAATGCATGACGGAGCGGTTATTATTCGAGGTTCAAAAATCATTGGCGCGAGATGTTATCTGCCATTAACCGACAATCCGATGCTGCCATCCCATTTCGGAACGCGCCACCGCGCCGCTGTGGGAATAACAGAGGTGTCAGACGCCATAGTAATCGTTGTTTCAGAGGAACGCGGCGAAACAAGCGTGGCGCATAGTGGAAAAATCGCTGAAAATCTGAAACCCGTTACAGTCAGGCACCAGCTTCATTCCATAGTCTTCCCGCGCACGACCACATCATCTAAACTGCCATCAGACGAGGAGTCACAGCACGCGACATGATTATCATTCGTCAAAATATCGGGATTGCTATCATTGCGCTGATTGTCGCTTTATTAATAAAAAGTTACGTTTGGATTATCGACCCGCCAACATCCGTTGAATTGGTAAACATTCATGTGCAGCCCAAGAATATTCCAATCGGATTGAGTGTGTCCAGAATCATTCCGGACAGAATTGAACTTGAATTGAATGGCCCCAAGAGTAAAATCGAAACTCTGCGTAATCGTGATTTGACTGCGATTGCCGATTTGGCCGGCATAGAAGAAGAGGGAGAATATCAAGTAAGAATCCGCCTGTCACAAAGCCGCTTCCAGGGAGTGAGAAGCCAAATCCATCCTGATAATGTAATGGTAATAGTTGGCCGATATCAAAAGAAATTTTTCTCTCCCGAGAAGATTATCTCAGGCGATTTCATCGGCAATAGAAAGATATCAAAGATTGACGGCCTTCCTGACACAATCGAGGTTTCCGGCAGCCTGACATCCCTGGAAAATGTGCAAAAGGTTGTTTATGAGATAGATGTCAACCATCCGGGCGATTCGTTCACCCAGGAAGTAAAATTCAACGTGATAAGCAACGAAGAAAAAATAATCACGAACCTTAAAGTCGATCCTGAATCCGTGGAAATAAAAGTGCATCTCTGCGAGCATACTATCAGCCAGACGCTTCCGGTTGTGCTTAATATCAGCGGCACTCCCGCAACGGATTACTCAATTGAATCGCAGGAAATCTCACCGTTATATGTTGAGGTCAGCGGTGCTCCGGATATCCTCAGGAAATTGAGCAGAATCGAAACTGAAAGAATATCAATCAGTGGCAGAAAATCTGATATTAACAGGGATATCAACCTCGTTGCTCCGAATCCGGACATTACGCTTAACCCGGAAACAGTCAGAGTCAAAGTGGCTATTACACAGGTTGCGGCAAGGCGTGAGATAAAGAACATTTTAATTGAAGTCAGGCGCAGGAAAAATGGATACAAATATTCACTTGAAACATCAACTGTTGATGTTCTAATCCAGGGGTCAATGTCAAAAATGAATAACCTTGACCTGAATCTCATCAAGCCGAGCGTGGATGTCTCCGCAATCCAGGCAGGCAGGCATACAGTTAAGCTTAACGCCGGACTGCCATCGGGAGTCTCGCTTATCAGCATGAATCCTGCTGAAGTTGTGTTAATTGTGGAAAAAACGGAGGAAGGCAAAACTTCTTCCCCTGTTGAATAACCGGTGGAATAATTCCATTAGGTCAAATTACCCATTAGGTCGAATTACCCGTCAGGTCGAATTAACCCGTAAGGTCGAATAAACCCGTTAGGTCAAATTACCCGTCAGATCGAATAAACCCGTTAGGTCAAATTACCCGTAAGGTCGAATAAACCCGTCATTCCCGCGAAAGGGGCTGTTGAAAAAAGGCTGAATGTAGGGGGTAGGTCTCTGTGCCTACCCTAAAGATTGGCATAAATACAGGGCAACCACGGAGAGTTGCCCCTACGGTCTGGGATATAATAGGCTTTTTCAACAGCCCCGAAAGCTGAAATGACAGAATCTTGTTTCGCTGAAGTGACAGAATCTTGTCATTAACAGTAGTTTGTCATTGACAGTAGTTTATCATTCCGGCGAAAGTCGGTTCTTTAGTCTGTCCTCAAAAATCCATCCTTTTCCAGAGGTTTCAACAGTTTGGTTTGCGTACGATTTGAAAAATGAACTATAATTATAATTGTTGCTGATTTAATAATCGCGACTTGGATGTCGTATGGATTGGAGAATTTATTGGCTGAACGTTTTGGCACAGATGGAATCAGGGGTGTGGCGAATGATGTCCTCACAGGGGATTTCGTGTTCAAACTCGCCCTTACTATGGCTGAATTGATGCATCAGGATGGCATTTCAGGCGAAGTCTTTATCGGAAAAGACACTCGCTTAAGTTCCGATATGCTCGAACACGCCATGGCATCGGGATTCATGTCGCGAGGATTCGATGTCATCTCCATGGGAGTAGTCCCAACTGCCGGACTGGCTCACGCGACAAAAGTGCACGGCGGAATCTTGGGAGTCATGATTTCGGCATCCCATAACCAGATAATTGACAACGGCGTGAAGTTTTTTAACGTCAGGGGAATGAAACTGGATGAGGAAGAAGAGCGCAGAATAGAAAAAGCGCTCGATGAACAACTCTTCGCCGGATTGGAATTATCCCCAACAGAACTTGGCTCATACAAAGTGCCGGATGAACTTCACAGGAATTATATAGAACACCTCAAATCCATCCCGACGAGTGATTTATCCGGGATGAAAATAATACTCGACACGGCTCACGGCGCGGCGTGCGGATACGCCGCCGAGGTTTTCTCAGCCCTCGGCGCTGAAATCGAAACCCTCCACGATGAACCTGACGGCAGTCGTATCAATGTTGACTGCGGGTCGAATTATCCCGATATAGTCTGTGAGAAAATGAAAAATCAGGACGCGCATCTGGGTGTGGCATTCGATGGCGATGCCGACAGGGCAATTCTGATTGACGAAAATGGTAAATTGGTCAACGGTGATCAGGTGCTCGCGATGTGGGGACTTCACAAACTATCGAATAACAATCTTCGAAACAACACTATTGTTGGAACGGTTCTATCCAATCAGGGGCTTGAAATCGTTCTTCAGGAAAATGGCGGCAAACTGATTCGCACCGATGTCGGCGATAAATACATCATGCGTAAAATGGTCGAGGATGACTATGAAATCGGCGGTGAACAGTCAGGGCACATTATCTTCCTGGATCATTTCCTTACCGGCGACGGAATTGCTACGGCGTTGAAAGTCGCTGATCTGATGAGGATTACAAATGAACCGTTATCCAAACTCGCGGATAAATTCACGCCGTACCCGCAGGTCGCGCTGAATGTGCCGACTACGGATAGGACATCGTGGAAAAGCGATGACACTCTCAAGGAAATCGCCGAGAATCTTGAACAGGAAGTCCGGGAGAAAGCCAATGGCCGTCTTCTTATCAGGGCATCGGGAACGCAGCCGCTGATTCGAATCATGGTCGAGGCGGAGGATTCGGATGTCGCAAACAGTGTCGCGGAACGAATGCGCGATTCTTTCAGGGAGTACTGCAAAAAAAACGGCACATTAATTCTGCCGAAAAGATAACGTGAAAAACATGAAAATCATTTCATCCCAGACAATACGCGCGATTGACAAAGCCACGATCGAGAGTCGGGGAATTCCCGGCATTGATTTGATGGAAACCGCTGGCGCGGGCGTTACTCAAAAGATTGTGGATTTGCTTGGCGATGCCCGTGGCCGTAATGTCAGCATTTTTTGCGGCAAGGGCAACAACGGCGGCGATGGTTTCGTTATCGCAAGAAGGCTCTCCGAGAATGATGTGGTCGTGAAGGTTTTTCTTCTTGCGGAGCCCGAAACTCTCACCGGTGACGCGGCTTACAATTTCGAAAAAATCCCGGAAAAAGTAACAATTATCCGCATCTCAAAAGATGATGACCTTTCTGAAATCGCACAGCAGCTTCCAAATGAGAGCATCATTGTTGATGCTATTTTCGGAACAGGCATCAAATGCCCTGTGAAGGATGAGTTTGCGCGAGTTATCGAGATAATCAATTCATCCGGCGCTCATGTTGTCAGCGTGGATGTACCATCGGGAGTCGAGGGGTCGACGGGCAAAATCGGAAACGTGGCTGTTAAAGCTGACCATACTGTAACAATGGCGATTCCGAAACTCGGACTGTTCCTCCAGCCGGGGAACCAATACGCCGGCGATGTCAGCATCGTCGATATCGGAGTGCCGGATGATGTCCTTGCTGAATTCGAATTGAAATATGAAATCCTCGATGCTGAAATCGCCAAAGCAATCCTGCCATCCAGAAATCAGGTTTCGCACAAAGGCGATTATGGCCGTGTTCTGGTAATCGGGGGAAGCCGTGGAATGCCGGGTGCGGTCGCGATGGCATCCGAAAGCGCATTGAGAGTCGGCGCGGGAATGGTTGTTGCGGCATCGCCGGAATCCGTGCAACGCACTCTTGCGGTCAAGATGAACGAGGTTATGACTCTTCCGCTTGACGAAAATAAATCCGGCACAATTACGCCCGACGCGATAAAACAACTGAAGGAAAGGCTGGACTGGGCGGATGTGGTCGCGATTGGCCCTGGAATCGGCGTAAACGATGATGTAATCAAATTCATGGGCATATTCCTCGACGCTTCAAACCATCCGCTTCTAATTGACGCGGACGGAATTAAATGCGTAACACCCTTTAAAGACAAACTGGGCAAACGCGACGCTCCTGTCGCGATAACCCCCCATCCCGGCGAACTGGCATTTTTCCTCGATAAATCAAACGATGAGATTTTCGAAAACTATTTCGAAACCGTTGTTAAAGCATCCGAGCAGTACGGCATCACGATTCACCTGAAAGCCCATCGCAGCGTATGCGCAAACCCGGACGGTTTCGCGACAATCAACACAACGGGCAACAGCGGCATGGCAACAGCCGGCAGCGGAGATGTGTTAACTGGAATTATCGCGGGGTTGATGTCGCAGGGAGTTGAGATATACGACGCCGTCCGCCTCGGAGCATACCTGCACGGCTTGTCGGGAGATATAACGGCATCCGAAATCGGCGAATATTCACTAATCGCCGGCGATTTAATCGACTACCTGCCCAGCGCGATTATGCGAGTGCTGACCGGGGAGTAATTTCAATTGGTTACCGATTCTCGGATGGAATTCCAAATTCATATAGAGTGGTGAATTCACCGTTAGCTAGTTTTACTGAGGCAAGCCCTTTTTTCTCAGGTGATAAAGGACTTTCAAGAACAAATATCAATTCCGAAAAACGACCCATTCGATTTCGCATTTTTTCTATTGATTTGATACTCGGAAATTTGGAACCATCTATATATGTAAATTTCCAGCTTGATAGATCAAGTAATCTTTCTTCAAGATTGTCATCCAGAGGAAAATGTACGGTGACAACAAAAGTATCAAAATATAGTTTATCAGTTTTGGAGCTTCCCATAAAAGTTACTCCCAAAATTCCGATTGGCCATTTTCTTCGTGTGAATGATGAATAAGTCGATTGCTTCATTCGCTTTTCCATCACTTCTTCAATTGCCCGTATCTCGCCATTCTCAATTTCTTTAATTGCAGAATTCAGCGAATCCATACTCATTTCAGATCGGGATTTTATCTGCCTTAGTTTGGGAAGCGCGGCTTTTGCATTGCCGGCAATATCTCTTAGAGCCTGTAAAGCCCTGTTGCGAAAAATATAATTATCACTGTCAGCAATCTCAGCTAATCTGATTGCTGCACAATCATAGCTGCCAGTTATACGCGCAATTGCATCCGCAACAAGTGAAACCTGAGTATATTCTGATTCCAGAAAAGGCATCAGTTCAGAAACAGACACCACCGAATCATCGTCCAATCCTTTGATTAATGCATTAACAGCACTACTTACAAAACAACTCGGCGAATCCCATTTACCACCCCTTGAATAATCGAAACTCTTTAACACTAGCAATGCTTTTCCACAATGTTCATTATGTTCTTCTAGTTTTTCACTTGCCATTATTGAAGTTTGTATGTTATCACCCATTACATTATTGGCAAGATGAACTGCAATATCATCATACGAGCCACCCTTGATTAATACCGCATTGATTGCAGCCTCAACAATTTCTTTCGAATTGCAATCCATCATCCTCAATAAATCCTTAATGCTGATATTGCTGTCGGGTTCAATTGATTCAAGAATTTTCACGATATATTTAGTTGCATCTTGAATATAAGCTCCCTCATGGTCATCACTGTATTTATATCGACTTCGGAAATATGGTAATGAGATTGCAGATTTATCTCCATACTCGGCAAGTATTTCCCATGCGCTGCTGCTACATATTACGTCTTTCCCAACCAATTGAGACAGGTTTAGAATTACATCATCAAGGGGAACTCCAAGTTCCAGAATTTTATCTACAATATCCTTTTTGACATTATACCTTCCGTATATTGTTTGCAATAAAATTGAATTGTCATATGCTTTCCCCGGTTCGAGAGACATTACAATTTTATTTATAGTGGAATCCACTTTCCATATTTCAAATTTTTCCAGAAGAATCGGAATTACAGGAAAAGCATCCTCGCCTATTTCACCAAATTTCTTGATAATGGATGTTTGGTCATTTCCACGTTCGTTATCCAGGCGTTTGACAAAACCTTCGACAATCAACGTATAATCAACGTCATAATTTTTCAATGAAGTAAAAGCCATGTCGCTGAGTTTTTTGTCTTTCACCAAAACCATCTTCATAAGGCAATCAACAGGTATTTCTGTGTCCATATCAACGTAGCGAATGATAGAATTCATAGCCCTTAATGATGCTTGCTCCATACTGCTCGCATCACTTTCCCAACCATCCTGCAAGACAATTGATGCAGCTTCATATTTTTCGATCAATGCAGGCAAAGCATCAACAGCATTACCTTTGATTTTGGACAAAGAGTTCATTGCTCTCTTAACATTGTTATCATCATCGTTTTCAAGAACTTCAATCAGCCTGTTAACAATGCTGTCGTAATCGCCACCGACAGCAATAATAGCTTCAATTGCGGAATCAGGATATGAGTTCCCCTTAGTGCACAGGAATTTGAGCAAAGCCGACAACGCTGCTTTGCCATTAGGTCCCATCTTCTTAATTGAACTGACAATGGACGATGCATTAGATTCATTCCCACCAAGTTCAAGTATCCTAATCCAGCTTGGAAAAAGTTTTTCGGGAGGTTCTTTCCCGCGATCCTCCAGGATTGAACAAGCGGCGTATATAACATCAGGATTGTCATCTTTCAAAACATCAAACAGGATATCTATTATGCCAGGCTGATTAAAATGCCTGCCAAGATATCGAACGGCATCTTCTCTGGCATCCGGGTTTTCATGATGAACATTCCTGACATACCTTTTCAGCGTTTTTTCTTCTCCTTCTATCTTCTCCAACATCCTGCCGGTTTCGCATCTGACCAAATAATCCTCATGAGCTATCAGTCCCTCCAGTTGTGGAACTGCTTCTACCGCATCCTCACCAAGAAGCCCAAGGCTTTCGGCTATCCCGCAATATTCGCCATTTGTGTTTTTCCCATTCAGCTTTTCAAGTATGAAATCGAATTGTTCCTCTTTTTGCACATCCATTCTGTAAAGCGCAGATGCCGCATGGCAGGCTATATCATTTCGCCAGTCTTTTTTCATTTCACATAATAGTTCAATTGCTCTCTGGTCTTTCACTCCAATGTTGCCAAGCGCAATCGCCGCGAGTGTTTTTTGTGTATGTGGAGAGTAGTTCCTCCAATCACTATCAATACCAGTAACATCATCAATCTCAAGTATTTTAATCAATGCCGGAATTGCCCTTTTGGCATGTGGTCCGAAATTAGCAATTCCCTCAAGAGCAAACGCTCTGTCAAGATAAAAATGGTCTTCCAACAATCTTACATAAAACCCGATTATGTCTATTGGATAATTCTCCGGTTTGTGTTGATTCAAAACGCAACGGCCTTTGTATGCTTCAGTATCCTTAAAATAACTCAAGTCCGTACGATAAATCCTGAGTTCAGGATTGTGGATGATTTGATTTAACAACTCATATTTCTTTCTATCAGGTGCATTAGGTTCGACATATCTCAGAAGTTCAAGTTTTATTCGAGAGGAGCCGTCTTCATAGGCTGTTTTAATTTGGTTCTGATATAGCTTTCTCCTTTTTTCAATTACTATATGAGCCGCTTCCCTTACATATTGAGCACGGTGATTCAAAAACGGAATCACTTTTTTAACATGGGCTTTTTGCAATATCTCTGTAAATTTGCGCCGACCCGCATCCATGCCGGTACCGCACCACCCGGTATGGCGTGTACCATACCACGGCTCTTTTTCTATCTCGGCTTCAATTCTCGATGCGTAAGGTTGAGGGAATTTCTCCTTCTGATGAACCTTCTTTCCAATATTATGTTTAATCGGTGGATACTCTTTCGTGTTGATATAAGCATCTGTTGAGCTAATGCATGAAAGAGCACACGCACAAATAAAAAAAGAGATGGCTAAAAAACATAACTTTACTTTAACACTGTACACATCAACCCTCGCGGAATTTTGCTTGTTTCTTTTATTATTATACTAGCTAATTGGATTGCACTATTGCATTAAGGGTTGATTATTCCCGGCTCATTCTGAACATCTTTGAAATATTTGGCTCTTCAATAAATCGTGTGGGTTGAATCTGGATTGAGTAAAAAAAGGGGACTGTCCCAACCAAGTGAATAAACACAGTATAAATAAGGGGTTACAGCATAGTATATTGATAACATCAGATTTGAAGCCTCGTGTGGACGTACCCCGTTATCGGGGAATGCCCTTTTTTTTACGGGAGGGCAAATAACCCACACAGTTTATTGAAGCGCCAAATATTTATTCCCTAAATCTCAAGGTAGTATGAGCGTTCCTCGCCTGTTTCCTCGCCGCGCCAGTTTCTAGTTCTCTTTGATGGTGGCTTGGGTTTGCGGTTGGATTTGGTGAGCAGTTTCATGTAGATGAATCCGGTCATGAGTCCGCCGAGGTGCGCCCAGTAATCCGTGTAACTGTTGAGTCCGTCCTGAATCGCCATTGCCAGCTGAATAACAATTATCACCAAAATCAGAGTCCACATTTTAATTGGGAATATTCCCCAAAAGTAAATCGTCTGATATGGATACGAAAGGCCATAGGCGATGAGAATCCCCATCACAGCGCCGCTCGCCCCGATTGTTGGAACGTCGATGCCGCCTATGGTTTTGGCAAGAAGTGATACCAGCGCGGCTCCGATTGCGCAAACAAGATAGAAAATTGCAAATTTCCTTGGTCCCAAATCCCTCTCAATCTGCGGTGAGAAGAATAAAATAAACAGCATGTTATAGAATAAATGCCAGAAACCGAAATGGAGAAACGAATAGGTAATCAGCGACCAGAAGTATAATTTTTGAAAAGTCGTTTCAGGTGATATGGCAAAAAAATAAGTTATCGTGCTGTGCAAATTACCGTTAAGCTTTCCTCCGATAACCAACAGAAACCATATTGCACAGTTGGCGATAATTATCCCGAGGGATAATCGCGCGCCTGACCACCAGTTAACCTGAATGGGCGTGAGGAATCTCATTCTCCCTCCGCCGCCGCCGCCATATTGTGTAATTCTCGCCATATAGAAATTTGCTCCACGCTTGTTTTTTCAATCACATATATTTTACATCATGCACATTATTTTGGCGCTTCAATAAATTGAGTAGGTTATTTGCCCCCGTAAAAAAAGGGGACAGTCCACATGATACTTCAAATCTGATGTTATCAATATACTATGCTGTAACCCCTTATTTATACTGTGTTTATTCACTTGGTTGGGACAGTCCCTTTTTTTTACTCAATCTAAACTCAACCCACACGATTTATTGAAGAGCCGTTATTTTAAACCAAAAAATGCTCCCAAGTATGGAATATCCGGTTTTTCCCCCGGCATAAAACGCCTGAAGTGATTGGGAGCATCCGGGAGCAGCATTAATATATTCCGCGTGTGAACGTTCTGATATTCATCAGGCAGTTCAACATTGAGTTTCGCCAAAACGAACGTCACTTCAGGCCCGTTTATTGGACTACCGTTAACCGTCAAGTGTTTGGAAAAATCCATAGTGGATGCATAAAACTGCGCGACATCAGAATAGGCGTAGTATGGCCGGTTAAGTTTAAACGCTGATCCGGACACCAGTGTTTCGAATCTATAAAACAATTCCTCCCGCGTGGTAAATGAGAATATGCCATCATCCATCTCCGCGACAAACTCCTTTATCTCACTGTTGTCAATTGAACTGTTATCTTTTTTCCCCGTGATAAAACCTTTAACAGTCTGCCCCGGATTCATATCCGGAATCTTTCTTGGCGTTCGTGATATACCAAAATGCAGTTTATATGGGAAAACCTCGCAGTTGACAAGTTTCCATCCCGTGTTATTTGTGATTTCGAATTCAACATCTCCATTTGCCGATATTCGGATAGCACCATCAACGCTGCCGATTTCGGATGATTCTGATGACGCTATCATGAATCGAAAATTCTCCGGAGTTATTTCATCCGTTGTCAAACTGCCGGGCTGTGTGCAATCAATCTCAAGAACCGGATGTTTCCCGAGCAACAGGATTACCATTTCATCATAGAAAGAAAAACCATCCGGGGATGAAATCACCAGCTTTCCACTCTGTGGAAACAACTTCCCGATAATATAGTTGCTGCCAACCACGGCAGGCATGCCTTTTCCCGCAAGGTTTACAAAGTGATACGCTTCAAATTGCCTGACATCCAATGAACTTTTTCGAATTAATGCCTGCGGCAGAAAAACAGCTATTAGTATCAAAACAGGCAGGATATAATACAGGAAAAGCATCTTCCGGCCGCGCCGCAAACAGAATCCGCCGACCAGCCATATCACAACAAGGGGTAGAACCAGTTTAAGCAGGTATTTTACACACAGATAATAAACACCGCTGGATATTCTCTCCTCCTCAGTTTGAACATGGCTTCCCTTCTCTCGCCTGAATTCCACCATCTGAGTAAAATCCCTGTGCAGTTTGGCTTTGTACGATGTGGGCGTCAACAATCCGAGTTGGAAAAATATTTCAACCCACTCTTCCATTTTTTCAGTGTTAATCGCTCCGGGACGAAATCGAAACAGTGTTATGCCGCCGCTTTGGGAAACCATCGATGCAATCAACGGCGATGACTCATCCGCAAACTCGTAAACCAGTGTCGTGGAGGAATATTCGACATCACAAACAAATCCGGCATTTTGAGTGTTAATCAGCTGGTATTTATCATCAATCGCGGCGACGGATGAGCTGAATCCCAAAACCTTAAAGGGCAAAAATGAATCGTTGTTAATCGCCTCGATTTCGCTTTTATTGAGTTTGGCAGCGGGTGGATATAAGAGCAGTTCGCCGCCAAGATTCACCCATGCCTGCAGATTTCTTTTCAAATCCGGATCGAGGTTAATATATTTTCCAAGGTCGCAATAGACAGCGCTAAGCTGATCCCATGCAGTTGTTTTGTTATACAGGAATGGCGGTATTTCCTTCGCAATGTTGACAAATGACAAATCGAACTGCCTGGGGGTGCCTGTGCTAATTCCCCGCGGCGCTGATTTGAACTCCCATAATCGCTGAATTATGAGGGAATCAAGAAATTTAAAATCATCAGGATTATCGCTTATCAGAAGGACAAGAGCATCCCTGTCGATATCCGCCTTGTGAATTTCAACCGTCCTCTGCTGAACAACTCTGTTCCTTTTATTCAGCAGGATTGCCTCCAACTCACTTGCCGCCCCCTCATAAATGAACATGTCCAAAATAGCTGTTTCACCTGGAGGGATGTTTACCTTGTATGAGTATATTGCGTTAGGAATCCATTTTTTTGTTTTGATAACTGCTTTCCCGTTAAAGAAACTCTCGCCGCCGTTGAAAATCCTGATTGTGAGTGGTGTTGGAATCTCCGTACGGTAATGTCCGTCGAATCCCACAGTTACATCCATCTGGACAGACACGCCCTCCTGTCCGCTTATTTTGGTGCTGTCATCCCGGGATGCCAATACGGTTTGCGATGTTAGCAAACCAGTGAGAAGTAATATACAAACCACTTTGAGAGGTTTAACTATTCTATGATTCAACGGTTTCATTCCTCAAGATTATCAAAAACACTTTGAAAATGCTTCAACGATTCAATATCGAATAACACAAAATAAACCGATTTCGGATATTCATTTTCATCAAGGAAATTCACGGCTTCAATAAGCATGGCTCTCGCGCAATGTGGCATTGATACTCCTCCGGCACCTGCACCCAAAGCGGGAAACGCGACTGATTTTATTTTCCTGTCTCTTGCGATTTTAAAAACGTTTTTTGTAGCTTTAGTAATACTGTTAACGGAAGCCGGTTCGCCAGGGCGCATCGCCGCCGCGTGTATTACATGAGCAGCTTTAAGCGACCCGCCAAGCGTGATTACAACCTCCCCAGGTTCAATAGGCCCCAGTTTGACCGCTTCATCCTCAATTGATTTTCCCCCCCTTGAAAGAATCGCTCCGGCGACACCGCTCCCAAGCCAGAGTTCGGTGTTCGCCGAGTTTACAATGGCGTCAACGTCCATTTCAGTTATGTCGCCTTTCAGCAGAATAATTCTGTTTGATGGCATCAGGTTCTCCAAAATTGAATATGAATTCAATATATGATCTCGAAATATTATCTGGTTATCATTTATCGAATGGATAAAGCGAGTAGCTTTATTTTTCAATTAAAATATACCACATTTGTCAGGCTTGATAGTGAAAAATATGAATTATAATTTGTACCGTTCAAAATAACAGCGTTTCCTTAAATAAGGGGCTCTTCAATAAATCGTGTGGGTTGAGCTTAGATTGAGTAAAAAAAGTGGACTGTCCCAACCAAGTGAATAAACACAGTATAAATAAGGGGTTACAGCATAGTATATTGATAACATCTGATTTGAAGCCTTATGTGGACGTACCCCGTTATCGGGGAATGCCCCTTTTTTTACGGGGGGATAAATAACCCACACAATTTATTGAAGCGCCAAATAAGGTTATCGGGAGTTTACCGTTTGAAAATCCTTTTGTCTTTCCGGCAAGCTCAAACCTGAGGGGCCAGCTCCTAATTGATTCCATAAGTACTCACGGAGGATATGAAAATGCCGTCCCACTGGAATCGACAGCGATTCCAACTGCTTGCGAGTTATTTACAGACTGAATAAACAGGCATTGCACTTTTTTTTTTAACTCTTATGTGTTACCTTAATTTATTATGATATCTTTCGTTTTAGGGAGTGATAACAAATGGCACAAAAAATAATTGACGGCGTTAAACTAAAACCCATGAATGTAATCCCTGACGAACGCGGACGGCTCATGGAAATCCTGCGCTCGGATGATGATATTTTTGAGAAGTTCGGGCAAATCTACATGACTACAGCATACCCCGGCGTGGTTAAAGGATGGCATTATCATAAACTTCAGGCTGATCACTTTGTTGTGCTGCGCGGCATGATGAAAGTCGCGCTTTATGATGATCGCGAAAACAGCCCTACTAAAGGTGAAGTGAATGTTTTCTTCCTCGGCGAGCACAATATGCAAATGGTAAAAATCCCGAAACTTGTCTGGCATGGATTCAAGTGCATCTCAGAGTATGAAGCAGTCGTGATAAACATACCAACCGAAATTTACAACTATGAAAAACCGGATGAATACCGTGAGAAACCTCACGGCGGCAAAATACCCTACGACTGGTCCCGCAAGGACGGTTAGTGTTATTTTCAAAAACGCCAGCAAAAACCCGGGTATCTGACCCGGGTGTTTTTTTGTTTATCCAATAGCAGATTATATGTAAAAGGCAAACAGCTGGTAGCCCGGTTTCTCATGAGGCTGTCTTAGAACTAATTGAAATGTGCAAATATCCAGTAATTTTGTTCTGCGGGCATCCTGGGGCTGTTGAAAAAGGGCTGAATGTAGGAGGTGGGTCTCTGTGCCTACCCTAAATATTGGCATAAATACAGGGCAACCACGAAGAGTTGCCCCTACGGTCTGGGATATAATAGGCTTTTTCAACAGCCCCATCCTGCCTGCATTTGTTAAAATCTTAAGTTACATAAAAAGATGCATGCAAGATGCATGCAGCACAACTACTTCACAACCATTCCACAACTACAACTCAACCAAAACCGGGCTGCAATAAAATGAACCTTTTCAGAAGTCTCTCAATAATAAATCTTCGCTAACTCCTGTCTATCACCAGCTGATCATCATACTTCGATGTCTTGATTATCAACGCGCCTTTCACAAACTGGCGGACAGAATACTCATACGTTCCCGGCGTTGGTGGTGTTGTGGGATTGCCATCCCCCATCGGCGGTGGAAAATTTGGGAAATTGGGATTATTAAGAAGTTGGTTATACGGGCTGTTCTTCAATGTATTTTCATTACCGTAACCGATAAGCCAGTATGCGGTCGCGTACTCACCGGACGGGTCGCTCAGTCCAAGGGGAATATAGGCAAATTCTCCCACCGGGTAATTCCATTTATTCACCGGGCTATCTGTGTAATAATCCCACATATGGGCATAAATCGAATAACGCCACATCGCGTTATTGCTGTTTGGATACCCCGGAGCCAGTCCGATTCTTGATGTTGAATCTGCTAAAATAGGCAGCAGTGAGAACGTGTTGATGCTTTTGTGATATGTTCCAAGCGTATATGCCACATTAATCATGCCCTGTCCGGGCGCTTTCAGCGGGTTGTCCGGATATGGCACAAGCAAACTCTCACCGAAAAGCGCGTCAGGCGGCTTCATCCTGACAGCGAAACTTGTATATCTCTTCGGAAGAACATCCCTGAAAGGTGAACGCGGTGGTTTAATGTCGGAAAGAAAATCATCCTGATTCGTTGTACTGACCGCTTCAATAGTGCTCGTTATCTCGCCTGTTTCCGTGTTCTCGATTTTATCAACGGGACCGTTGTTGCCGCCGATTATTCGATTTCCTTTCAATCGTCCGTTATGCGGGTACGGCGGATTGACAGGCCACTCGGTAAATCCGGGATACAGCCCCTGGTGTTTCTGGGCAAATGTCTTGAGTGCGGTATCAATTACATTAATGTTGGTCTTGACCTCAGCGACTTTCGCGTTGTCCTTCGCCTTATTGAAAGTCGTCAAAGCGATTATCGTTAGTATGGAAATCACAGCCAGAACAACAACCATCTCCGTTACTGTGAAACCGTCCTGAGAATTCTTCGTGAATATTTTCATCCTGATTCACGCTCCAGAAAATAAATCAATGAATTGAATAAATTGACAAAATAATCTCATTTATATTATAGAACTTGCGCACCAAATTTACACACACTTTGGGGATTATGCGAGATTAGATAAAGAAACAATAATATATACTACTATTTAAAATAAACCACATGATACGCCTTCTGTCAAGATAAGCCCCAAAAAAGCCCTGACAAAAGCGTGATACGTCAATGTATATTAGGGCATATACGGATATATGAAGCGATCTGGGCTGTCACCACGGCTGGCACTCTGAATACACACTGAATAAAGCCAGCCCCACAGTCGATTAAATATACGAATGAATCAGCGCATCTCAGGCTCCCCGCATTGAACACATGCCGGAGTAACTTTGTCCAAAGAGATGGATAATTCCGGCAAAAGAGTCTGAAATTCATTTGTTAATTGGAGCTATTACAGGTTAATATTTCCTTTAGACAGGATATTTTAAAAAGACACCGGATTCAGGATTTTCGTTTGGATGAACTGATTAAAAAATACCCGTGGGTTCTAACTCTAAAGAACACGGTTATCGGACTTGCGATAATCGCGGGACTGGCATATTTCATCACGATTTCCGCAAGTGAGGCTAAAAAGGATCTCAAGGATATTTTCGCCGAGGAAAAATCGGATGTAACGCTTGTTGAGGATGTGCTGGCAACCGGATACGATTTCGAGGAGGTTATCGAGGATGGTGTAAAGAAGCAATATTTCGGAAAAGTTTGGGAATTGGAAAGCCGCATTGTCGAGGAGGGTTCGGACGGCTCAAAGAGTGTCGCGAAGGAAATTAAAGTCCTTCGGATTTACAAAAAAGGCGAACTCAATCTCATCGGAGTTGGCGATGCTGCTGAATACAACAAAAGCCGCGATGAACTCAAGATGTACGGCAATGTCCATGTTGAAAGCGAGGACGGCAGCACAATCCTCAATACCGAAACTCTAATCTGGTCGGATGCAAAGGACAATAAACGGATGAGCTGTCCTGAACCGGTTGAACTATGGGTGGATGACAACCATATCCTTGCGGACATGATGTTCAGCGACAAGGATTTGGAACGAATCGATTTCCTCGGGCGTGTCTCAATGTTCAACATTGGAATCGAGCGTGAGAATTTCATGACACGCGAAGGCTGGATTGATTTCGAGGATGTCAAAACCGAAGGCGAACGCGACCCGGATGATGTCATCAATGTCGAATGTGAATATATCCATTATGACAAGATCGAAAAATACATGGAGTGTTATCCGTATGTCCCACACCGTGTAAAAAAACGCCACCGAACATATCTTAAACGCGAGGATTTCAAACCGGCTGTACCGTTTAAATACCAGCAACAGTCGGCTGAAAAAGAAGAAGATGACCTGATTCCTGAGAGCATTCGTACAACCGGCCTTGAGGGATTTGAAGATATTTTCAAAAAGGATGATGAAAAAAAATCCGATGAAGAAAAAAATATTGAAGAAAAGGAATCATCGGAAAATAAGGAAAAAGAAATAGAACTGCCGGAGAGAGAGCTTAGAGCATCCCCGGTACCCGAACCTTTCCCCGGCAAATTCCCCGGCAGGCTGGCTCGCCAGGTTTACTGCTGGAAACAGGATAAAAAGATATTCTCCAACCGCCTTGATATCAACCTGAAACAAAAGATGCTCAAGCCGCGATTCGATGTCTATATCTGGGCTTTTAAAATGGAAAAGGAAGTCAAAAAAAAGCACGATAAGAAAAATGAGGAACCATCCAAAACTGTAAAAGCGCTGGCAAAAGAGACAACGGAAATATTCGGCGACTTCATGAACGTTTACTGGAAAACGGATTTCATCGACGCCTGGGGCGGAATTGAAATCCGCCAGAAGGAAAAATACTTCACTTCGGAAAATATGGTCTATTCCGATGAACTCGGAATCATGGAAGCTGACGGTGATGTTTTCATGGAGCAGCTCGATGGCGAATGGCTTGAACGCGAAGGCTTGCTTGAGGATATGACTGATGAGGACGCGAAGGAACACGCTAAAAAGCCAACTGAAATAACCTCGGACGCCATGATCTCTTACGATGATGAAGATTACGTTTATATGATTGGCAATGTGTATATCAAGCAGGAGGAGCAAAACATTGTCTCGAATGAGGGTGAATTCTCCGACTCCAAGGACATAATGGTTTTCTGGGGCAATGTCAAATATCGAAACAAGGACGGCGAACGTCTCAATGCGGACAAACTAACTCTCTACACGGAGGAAAATCGCTACATCGCCGAGGGAGCCGTGATTGCAAGAAGCCTTGTGCCTGAGGAATACGAGGATGATTTAAGAGAAATGGAAGGCGAGGATGTCGAACCCTCCGAAGAAAACCCAGAGCAAAACGCAGATGAGGTTGAGAAAGAAACAAAAAGCGAGGGGGAATCAGGTGATTAATTTTCCAAATAAACAAATAACAGAGGGTTTTAACCCTCTGCTTTTCACTCGCTCAATAATCCTGCTCATCACTCGCTTTAGAGCCTGTCGGAAAAGCATGTTGATTTTCAAACATACTATTCTTCTGATAGCCCTCGGGTGCCGCCCACATATCACGTCTTTTTGTGATTTGTGGGTGAAACGTGCAAATTCGCAACATTTCACCCATAAAGCCCGGAGGGCTGTATGGGCGGCACCCGATTCCCCTTCGCAAGTATATAGATCAGATATATTGTTTACAAATGTAAAAAAATCTCCCCCCGCTCGCGGGGGGACCAAGGGGGGAATGAGATATAAAAAACCCTTTTCCGGCAGGCTCTTTAACCCTCTGCTTTTCCATTACGTAATCCTCATTGCGATATTCCTGCTTGCATTTTCAATTTGCGCTTTTGCAGATGATGAATCATCGGGCGATTTACAAACACAACCAAACCGGGGCTCATCAATAGTTCCACAAAAACGAGAAAAGGAAGAAAAGAAACAGGAAAAGGAGATTATTGAGGAAGTGCCATCTGAGGAAGAAAAATCAGAAAACGAAGAGGAAGAGAAAAGCGAGATTGATAAACCGAAAGACGATTCGGATTTATACGGCACTTACTCCGATGGTATGACCCATGGTCCACCGCCTTTGGATCCAAATCAGCGCGACCTCGACCGCCTGTTCGAACAAACCAAACAAGAGGGCAGGGGCAGCCTTCAGGATGTGCTTCAGCAACATGACGGCACTAATTTCCAGAAACCGGAATCATTTCCGCCAACCGATATGATGGGCCCATTCCCTCCAGACGACGGCATCATGGGACCACCGCCACAAGACGATTTTGTTGGGCCTCCACCACTGCCTGAAATAAATATCGAGGGCATGGATAAATGGGACTTCATAGGGCCTCCACTGCCTGAGCCTGACCAGATTGAATCTGAATTTGTTGAGGAAGAGATTCCTCAAATCGAAATAGAATTCGAGGACACGCTCCCACCCGAGGACAGAAAATTTGTCGATTTGAGCGCGGATAAAATCACACGCGACAAACTCAATCACACTGTGTTTCTTGAGGGAAACTCAAAAGTTGTTTATGAAGATGTAATTATCCTCAGCGAATTCTGCGAGTTTAACGACGATGAAGAGTGGGGTAAATTCTGGGGCCCGACAGGTGTGCTGTCTGAAAGCGAGGACGGCATCTCAAAGTCTGAACGCCTCGAAGCGTATTTCAAGGAAAAGAAAGCGTACCTGCATGAGAATGTTGAGGTATTCGTTTACGGCCGCGAATATGAAAACGAGCTGGAAGAGGACGCTCCCAAAAAGGACAGAGTAAAACGCGCGCTGGGGCAGGACGACACAACCATTTACTGCGACGAGGTCATTTACAACTGGGGAGAAAAAACATTCTTCGCATGGGTGGAGGATTCTGAAATCGTGAAACTCATTCAGGATGGCCGTTACGCTCACGCTCTTGCCATGTATCATGAAAGGGAAACTGAACTGACGGTGCTTGAAGGCAAAGTCGAATTGTGGCAGAAGGATGGTGACTGGCTTTTTGACAGGGATGTTGTTACCGACAAGGAGGACAATTGGGCTAACGCGCTCTTGCGTCCTGAAACGACAGTCACATGCGACCTGCTTGAATCCCACGGTGAGGAGGAAACAACCCTCCTTGACGGCAATGTGCTGGCCGTTCAGAAAAATAAAAGAAGCAGCGCTGACAAGGTCGTTAATGACGACAAGGAAAAACTGCTGACCGCTGAGGGAAATGTCAAATATCACCATGACAACGGCGACTGGCTTGTGGAATGGGATATCGTTGACCCGGAAGAGGAAAGCGAGGAAACAATGGAGGATTTGAAAAAAGCTGCTGATGGCCAGGCTGACAAGTTCATTTTATGGACTGAAGATGAGGATTTCGAGGCTGAGGGCAATGTGAAAGCCTGGCAGGAACATCAGGAGGCCTCGATGGATAAAGCCGTTTACACAAAGGAATTCGACAGGCTTCAAGTTTTCGGCAACGTTAAATTCGCGCGTGAATCCAAACATGACCTTCTTAGCGACGAGGGAATCCTCTGGCTGACAACCAAAGTTTATGAGGCTTTCGGAAATGTCAAATCAAAAGGAAAAATCGATGTGGAAGAGGAGATGGAAAAAATAAAAGAGGAAAAGGAAGACAAGCAAGAGGAGAAATCGGAATAGCGCTATCATGAAATAACACCATGCTTTAGGGGCTGTTGAAAAACACTTGGTTATACGGATAAACCATTATATGTAGGGGCGTTGCTTGTTGCACCCCGGCGTGCCGCATTAGAAATGGCAACTTCAGGGCGCAGCAAGCGGCGACCCTACGATGGGTTTGTTATTTTTATTTGTCGGGGTTTTTCAACAAGCCCTTTAGCATGGTGCCTGCTAAAAACCTATAACCAGCCTGGCGCCACTCACAACCAAAAAGAATAATTACGTCATTCCCGCGAAAGAGTCTGTCGGGAAAGGCGCCGCAATCAAGTTCCCCCCCCACCCCAGCCCTCCCCGCGAGCGGGGAGGGAGAGTGTTGTTGCTCCCCTTCGCAAGTATATAGATCAGATATATTGTTTACAAATGCAAAAAAATCTCCCCCCGCTCGCGGGGGGATTAAGGGGGGGTGAGATATAAAAACAACCTTTTCCGACAGATTCTTTCGCGGGAATGACGTGTTATCCAACCTAACATGATACGCATTTCATCTGCAAATCCAGAACAGCAATTGCCTTGTGAATTAATTATCAAAAAAGTTTGATTTTACTGCGCATTTCTAATACAATCCGGTTTTTAACAACATGTAAATACTCACCACAGTGCCGGATAACCTTATTTAATCCGGCGATTGCTTTTTACGGAGAGACAAATGGCAAAATACGACATAGTTGGAATGCCCGGAGATGGCATAGGCAAAACTGTTTATGACGAGGCTGTCAGAGTGCTGGATGCTGTTGGATTCGACGCTGAATATCATCACGCCGATATCGGCTGGGAATTCTGGGTTAAAGAGGGAAACCCTCTCCCGGACAGTACAATCGAACTGCTTGAAAAATACAAAATCGGACTTTTCGGCGCGATAACATCCAAACCCAAAACCGAAGCTGCAAAGGAACTTTCACCTGAACTTCAGGATAAAGGACTCGTCTATTTCAGCCCCATAGTAAAAATGCGCCAGCTGTTCAACCTGGATATCTGCATACGCCCCTGCAGATCATTCAAGGGAAATCCGCTTAACTTCATCAGGAAAACCGCGGATGGCGGATTCGAGGAACCAATGGTCGATACTGTCATCTTCCGCCAGAACACTGAAGGGCTCTACTCCGGCGTTGAATGGACAAATCCACCGCCGAACGTGTTTGAAGCTTTTAAAACTCATCCTAAATTCGCTAAATACGCCGATGAGCCGGTTGAGGAAATCGCGATTTCATCCAGGATATTCACATACAAAGCGTGTGAGCGGATTATCCGCGCGGCGTTTGAACACGCAAGGAAGTTTGGCTATAAATCAGTAACCGTTTGCGAAAAACCGAATGTCATCAGGGAAACATCCGGAATGATGCTTGAAATCGGTAAAACGATGCAGAAGGAATTCAGCGACATCCAGCTTTGGAATACAAACATAGACGCCCAGATGATGTGGCTTACCAAAAATCCGGAAACCTACGGCGTTATTGTCGCCGGAAACATGTTCGGCGATATCGTTTCCGACGGCTTCGCCGGACTGGTTGGCGGCCTCGGATTCGCTTGCAGCGCGAATGTCGGTGAAAACTGCGCGGTGTTCGAACCTACTCATGGCTCAGCGCCCAAATATGAAAACCTTGACCCATCCATTGTTAATCCCATTGCGATGATACTCAGCGCCTGCATGATGCTTGATCACATCAACGAAACAGAAATGGCCGATAAAATCAAAAACGCTGTCGCGGTTGTAATAGAGGAAGGCAAAGTTAAATCGTATGACATGATGAAACTAACCGGCGGCCCTGATGTCATCGCGAATGGCGCAGCGACAACGCAGCAAATTACGGATGAAATAATTGCGAAGTTGCAGTAGTTGCCAGGAACCAAATGTGTTTTTGAGGAGCTCGGGTGCCGCCCACACATCACGTCTTTTTGTGATTTGTGGGTGATTACTGCGACGTCATGCAATATCACCCATAAAACCGAGACGGTTGTATGGGCGGCACCCAAGCGCTATATTTACGTAACAACAAAACAACAGGAATTCGAAACAATGGAAGAAAAAGACATCGAGCTATTATTAAAAAAACAACTGAGCGCAATCAAAGATGAAAACCTTCGCGAGAAAGTAGTGGAAACATGGATATTCGCTTGCGGGCATGGCAACTGGAAATCAATCGATGAGCTAAAGAAAATCCCGTTTACACTTCTGACTGACACGCGCGGCGTAAGTTTTATCGAGCACACAATCGCTGTAACCGAGGGCGCGGTCGCGCTGGGGAAAGCTCAGGTTGAGAATTACGCGAACATGCCATATGAAATCAATTTCGATTATCTGTACGCCGGCGGACTTCTCCACGATGTCGGCAAGCTGATGGAGATTGAACCTGACGGCAGCGGTGGATACCAAAAAAGCCTCGCGGGTAAATATATGCGCCACCCGATTTCCGGCGCGATTATCGCTGCGCAGGTTGGAATCCCCGAACCGGTTTTGAATATAATCATCTGCCACGCGAAAGAGGGCGATGGCCGTCCGCAGGTGGTCGAGGCCGTTTTGGTTCACCAGGCAGATTTCGCAACGTTCAATCCGCTTGTCATGAAACAAAACGGATTATTGATTGAGTAAATATACACAACAATCTAAGGCTTTAGACGTTTTCTTTTTTAATATATGATTGTTGCATAATTATAAATGGCTCTTCAATAAATCGTGTGGGTTGAGTTTAGATTGAGTAAAAAAAGGGGACTGTCCAAACCAAGTGAATAAATACAGTATAAATAAGGGGTTACAGCATAGTATATTGATAACATCAGATTTGAAGCATCATGTGGACTGTCCCCTTTTTTTACGGGGGCAAATAACCCACACAATTTATTGAAGCGCCCGGGTGCCGCCCACACATCACGTCTTTTTGTGATTTGTGGGTGAAATGTGTAACTTCGAAGCATGTCACCCATAAAGTCGAGACGACTGTATGGACGGCACCCGGGCTTGTTTCATATTTTCTTAAATAAATAACGCCATGCTTTAGCGTGGTGCTCTACAATATAACTTGTACTCTACAAATAAAAAACACTGGTGCAAAAAATGCCAAACACAATAATCGAAAAAATAATATCCGCACATTCGGATAAACCTGTAAAAGCGGGCGATATCGCGGATGTCACAATCGATGCTCGAATAGCGCGCGATTTCGGCGGCGCCAATGTCGTTAAAAATCTGCGGGATAATAATCTTGAACTGGATGATACATCCCGTACCTGTTTCACTTTCGACTGCAATCCGAGCGGCTCCGACCAAAAATACGCGACCAACCAGCAGATATGCCGTACTTTCGCGCGTGAGCGCGGGATGAAAATATTCGATATCAATTCAGGAATAGGCACGCATATCGCCATAGACGAAGGACTAATCAAGCCGGGCGGCACGCTGGTTTCCACCGATTCACACGCGAATATCCTCGGCGCAATCGGAGCGTTTGGGCAGGGCATGGGCGACATGGATATCGCCGCGACTTTCGCGCATGGGAAAGTCTGGTTCAAGGTGCCAAAATCGATAAAAGTTACTCTCAAGGGGTTGCCGCCAAAGAACATATCGGCAAAAGATATTGCCTTGAAATTGCTTATTGAGTTTGGCGCATCCGGGCTTCTGGGATACGCGGCTGAATTCTACGGCGACGCGGTTGACAATCTTAAGCTGAGTGAACGGATTACTGTCGCGTCGATGGCTACCGAGATGGGCGGCATAATCGCGTTATTCCCTCCGAACGATGATGTAATAAACGCCTGCCGTAAAGCAAACGATGACGACTTCGAGCCTGTTTATGCCGACGACGGCGCTCATTATGATAAATCAATTGAAATCGATATCAGCGGAATCGAGCCGTACATCTCCCGTCCCGGACATCCTGAGGACGTTGTCCCTGTTTCCCAAATCAAGGATTTGAAAATCGATTCAGTGTTCATCGGTTCATGCACAAACGGCCGATTCGAGGACATGCAGATTGCCGCTGAAATTCTCAAAGGAAAAAAAGTCGCGCCGGGTGTGGTTTTAAAAATTGTCCCAACCACACGCGAAATCTGGCAGCGATGCCTTGGTGAGGGCTTGATAGATATTTTCATGAAAGCGGGCGCTCTTGTCGGCAACGCCGGATGCGCCGGATGCGCCGCCGGACAGATCGGGCAAAACGGTCCCGGTGAAATCACAGTCAGCACGGGAAACCGTAATTTTGCCGGCAAGCAGGGAAAGGGAGAGGTCTATCTCGCGTCACCCGCGACAGTAGCGGCATCAGCAGTAGCGGGTATAATAACGTCCGCGGATAATATTCCCGACAAACCCGCGGTTTTCAGCATGTCGAAACCTGAAAAGGAATCTGTTGCTGGCGTGGAGAAAGAAACTCACAATGAATCCGCGCCGGTCGAGATGACAGGCCGTGTCTGGGTCATAGATGAAAACAACATTGATACCGACATGATTTTCCACAACCGATATCTTTCCATAACTGATATTTCCCAAATGGGACAATACACGTTCGACAATCTTGAGGGCTGGAAGAATTTTGCTGATAAAGCGAAACCCGGAGATATTGTAATCACAGGTTCCAATTTCGGCGCGGGGTCATCACGGCAGCAGGCGGTTGACTGTTTCAGAAGTCTGGGGATTCAGCTGATTATCGCAAAATCGTTCGGGGCGATTTACGAGCGAAACGCAATTAACGCCGGAATGCCGATTATCACAGGCGATTTGATATCGTCAGGCATTAAGGACGGCGAGGAAATCACGGTCAATATATCCTCTGGCATGGTTACACGACTCTCAACAAAAGAGGAAATACAGTTGGAACCGTCTTCGCAAATCCAGATGGAGATTTATAAAAAAGGCGGACTTCTGAAAATCTAACCGCGAGGTGCAGACTAAATGGGAATGACATTCGCGCAGAAAGTGTTGGCTAACAGGTCTGGAAATGGCCATGTCGAGGTTGGGCAAATTGTAACAGTCAGCCCCGACCATGTCCTGACCCACGACAACACAGCCGCTATCATTGGAAAAATCACCGACGAGCTTGATAAATACGGGGTAGTCAATCCTGAACTTTTGATAATTGTACTCGACCATGTTATCCCCGCGGCGACTGAAAAAAACGCGGCGGAACATAAAAAAATCCGCGAGTATGTAAATAAACATTCCATTAAAAACTTTTTTGATATAGGCGAGGGAATCTGCCATCAGGTTGTTTACGAAAATGGATTCGCCCTGCCGGGCGGACTCATCCTCGGAAGCGATTCCCACACCTGTTCCTACGGCGCGGTTGGCACCTTCTCATCGGGAATTGACCGCACTGAATCCGCGGCGCTTATGCTGACAGGCGAAACGTGGCTTAAAGTCCCCCCCACAATTAAAATCACACTCAACGGAATTTTGAATCCACCGGTGTCGGCAAAGGATCTCGTTCTGCACATAATCGGCGATATCGGCGCAGACGGCGCCAACTACTGCGCTGTTGAATTTCATGGCGATATCGCAAACCTGCAAATGGATGACCGTTTCACAATCGCGAACATGGGAATCGAAATGGGCGCTAAAATCGCGGTGTTCCCCGTTGATGAAATCACGGAAAGTTTTTTAACAGAGCACGGCGTTTCACCTGACATGTATGATGCTGTATTCGCTGACCCTGATGCCTCCTACATTCAGGAACTTGTTTACAATCTCGATGAAATCAAGCCTGTCCTGTCCTGTCCCCATACAGTTGATAATGTGAAACAAGTTTCTGAAATTAGGGAACTTGAAATAGACCAGTGTTTAATAGGGACTTGCACAAACGGACGATTAAGCGACTTGCGCGTCGCGGCTGAAATTCTCAAGGGCAAAATAATCGCGCGAAACATCAGGCTTCTGATTCTACCCGCATCGAAAAGGATTTACAGGGAAGCGATGCAGGAAGGTTTATTCGAAATCTTTATAAATGCCGGAGCGGTTATTCTCCCACCGGGATGCGGTCCCTGTCTGGGAGCGCATCAGGGAGCGCTCGCGCCCGGTGAAATATGCCTGAGCACTGCTAATCGAAATTTCAAGGGACGTATGGGATGCAAGGATGCCGAAATCTATCTCGCATCTCCCGCGACAGTAGCGGCATCGGCAATCACAGGAAAAATCACCAATCCGGAGGATGTGAAATAAAAATGAAAGTCTGGAAATACGGCAACGACATAAACACCGACATGCTTTTCCCCGGCAAGTACACATACACATGCTCAACCGTGGATGAAATCAAACCGCACCTTCTCGAGGACCTTGACCCGGATTTCGCATCACAGGTGCAATCTGGCGATATACTGTTCGCTGGAAAAAATTTCGGATGCGGATCATCGCGTGAACAACCCGCGTTAGGTTTAAAAGCGGTCGGAATAAAAGCAATCGTAGCTGAAAGTTTCGCGCGCATTTTCTTCCGAGCATCAATCAACCAGGGACTTCTTCTGATAGAATGTCGCGATGCCGTTAGCGCATTCAAAGAGGGCGATTCAGTGGATATTGACATAGCCAGCGGAACAATTAACGTAGGCGGCAAAGAATTCACATTCCCGAAACTGCCTGATGAAATAATGGCGATAAGCGACGCTGGCGGATTGCTTGAATATACAAGAAAAAAACTGGCTGGACGAAACCTTTAAAAAGAGAATTAATTGGTAGCCCGGCTTCTCATTAACCAGGGTGATGCGTGGATATTAACTATGTTTTCCCAGCTAATGAGAAGCCGGACTACAATAAAATGGTGCGCAAATGAGACTATACGAAAACGAAGCGAAAAAAGTCTTTCAAACTGAGGGAATCGAAGTTCCTGCGCAGTACGGCATCACCTGCACTGCGGATGATATCAAATTGCACGCGGATGATTTCCAATTTCCGATCATGATTAAATCGCTGGTTCTGGTCGGCGGACGCGGCAAGGCAGGCGGGATCAAAAAAGCCGACAGCGCGGATGATGCATCCAAACTGGCATCCGAAATGCTCGGATTGAAGATCAAAGGTTACCCGGTGGAAATCCTGATGCTCGAAAACGCTGTCGAGGAAATCGGCGCTTGTTATGTCGGAGTCACCATGAACCCCGCGAATTACAACGTAATCATGATGGTCAGCCCGTCAGGCGGTGTCGATATCGAGCAGGTCGCGAAGGAAAATCCGGAAGCGATTTTAAAAATCGAACTGCCGAACAACGACAAAGAACTGCCGGATGACATCGCGGCTAAATTCGCCGAATTCCTCGCAAAGGGAATCGATGGCGGCGAAAAACATCTCGACAAATTAAAAAACATAATCGCGAAAACGTTCGCAACTTTCCAAAAGTACGACTGCAAAGTCGCCGAGATTAATCCGTTGATTATCACTCCCGATGGACCTGTCGCCGCTGATGCGAAAATGGTTCTCGATGACAACGCGCTCTACCGCCAATCGGATATCCTTAACATTCTCGGAATTAAGGAAACCCGCCATGATGTCTCCGAGCCGACTAAAAATGAGGTTCGCGCGCGGGAGGGCGGCTTTATTTACGTTGACCTTCTCGATGAGGATTTCAAAAAAGATCCGGAAAAATTATATGTCGGACTCGTCCCCGGCGGCGCGGGGTACGGCATTTTCTCAATCGACGAAACCGCCAATGTCGGAGAGCGTTTCTTCGATGACCGTGTCGTGCCGGTAAACTTCATGGACTCCGGCGGCGGCCCCAAGCTAAAAGGCGTTATCGAAATGTTCAGCCTCCTGATGGATTATGAGATTGTCGATTTGATAATAACATCACGATTCGGCGGGATATCCAGTTGCGATACATTTATCCGCGGACTTATTGAGTGCATCAGGCAGCGAAAGAAAGAGGGCAAACGAGTGCTTCCTGTTTATGGCCGCATGGTCGGGACCGACCTTCCAGGCGCGCGCGATTTCCTTGAAAACGCGAAACGCGAAACTCCCGATGAACTCAAGGATATGCACATCTATGTCGGCAACCAAATCATAATGGCTGAGGTTATCAAAGAGGGCATTCAAAAAGCGTTCGAAACGAAGGGATGGAAATAATGAGCGAAAAAATCAATGCGACAGACGGCATGCTGTTTTACATTACAAGCAGGATTCGACCCGAACTCGCAAAACGAATCCGTGAAACAAACCGCCTTGAGACTGTGGTAATTGGGCTTGGCGGACAAGGCACCAAACACGCTGGATTAATGCACGATTACGGCTCCGAGGTTGTCGCCGGAGTCGCGCCATCAAAAGGCGGAAGCCGTATTCATGAGACTATTCCGGTTTACAATTCAGTTTCGGAATGCCTTGAGGAACATCCGAATGTGGTCGCCGCGAGTATCTGGCGGCACTATTCAACCGCGAAAGATGCCGCAATCGAGGCAATCGAATCCGGAATCCCAATTATAGTGCTTATCACAGAGGGTATCCCCCTCAGGGATGTCCGCGATATCCTTGTCGCCGCCAGAAAACACAACACTGTCCTGATTGGCGGAAACACACCGGGAATAATCTTCCCGCCTGAGAGAATAAAAGTCGGAATGCTGCCGGACGTTTTCTATCCTGAGGAAACCGAGAACGGAAAACCCGGTGCGAAAGGCATTACGATTATTTCCAGAAGCGGTGCGATTCTCTATCACCTCTCGGACGCTATGGCTAGCGTTGGAATCGCGCAGAATGCGGTAATCGGAATCGGCGGCGATGGCGCTATCGGCTCGGTTTTTACAGACCTTGTCCCGCTTGCGATGGGTTATGAAAATACGGATTTGGTTATTGTGGCTGGTGAAATCGGTGGAATGCAGGAAGAGCTTCTCGCTCAGCATATCAAGGACAATCCCGCACTATACACCAAACCCCTTGTCGCGATGCTGTCCGGCGCGCATGCTCCTGAGGGCAAAACCATGGGACACGCCGGAGCGATTGTTACTCCCGGAATGGAAACCGGCACTTTCAAATCGAAAAAAGCCGCGCTTGAATCCGCCGGAGTTACCGTTGTAAACAGCCAGTTCGACCTCATTGACGCCGTAAAGGAAAAGCTAAATAACAAAACCTATTTCAAACCTGAGCGTTATTATGAAAAAATGCGCCAGATTTGGGAGGCGCCGCCTCCGAAAGCGGGTTGGGGTACGATGGTCACCAAAGTCGAGCCTAACAACCTTGTCGTGCGTGGTTACAAACTGCAGCAACTTGTCGAACATTCAAACCTTATCGAGGTCGCGCATCTCATTGTTACAGGTGAACTTCCCGATGCCGACACAATAAAGTCGCTCACGAAACTCGCTGTCGATGCCGCTATGAAACCTCTTCCCGATGTTTACCGCAATCCGAACGAGGATGTTTCCAAAACATTCGAGAAATATCTTATCAACGATGAGGAACTCGCGACTTTCAATCCGGATGGCAAACTCGCTCAATCCGAAAAAACCATATTCTGCCTCGGGCGAGTCGCGGCTTACCTCGCGAAAATACTCGGCAACGATTCAATCCTGACGGAAATCAAATCTGATGAACCGTTCTCAAATGTGATTTACAAAGTGATTACAGGCGAAACGAAAGTTGATTCCGCCAAAGCGCGAATGTTGGAAGCGATGATTGTCGCCAGCATCGATCATGGTGTAACACCACCATCCGCCCAGGCAACGATTCTGGTTGCAACTGTCCGACCAGCGTATGAAGTCGCGGTCGCTCACGGCGTTGGCGCTATCACAGATATTCACGGCGGCGCCGGGCAGAAAGCCGCGGCGTTTTTCACAGCATGCGCTGAATTCGCCAAAAAGGAAAATGTGTCAATTGAGGATGCAACTACTGCCAAGATGAAAGAATACATTGCGACTGGCAAACGAATCGAGGGCATGGGACACAGAGTTCACACACAAGACCCGCGCCGTGATGTTCTCTGGCAGCTGGTCGATAAAAGCGGCATGGCGGGAGACTGCATCGCGATTTCAAAAATCGCCGGCGACATTTTCGAATCAGTCCGCGGCATGAGCCTTCCAATCAACGTGGATGGCGTAATCGGCGCGATAATCGCTGACATGGGACTTGATCCGAAACTCGCAAAAGCCCTGTTTATCTATGGCAGAGTTGCCGGACTATCCGCGCATTATTTCGAGGAAATAGCCACACAGGCTAGAATGCGAAGAATCAATTTCGCACAGGCTGTTTACAAAGGCGTTGGGGAAAGAGAATATCCAGTTTAAAATTCTTCGTTGGTTGGGATAATAAATATATATCTGATTTTTTTTAACGAGGTGTTTGAATGGACTGGATAAGCTGCCAAAACGTCTTCAACTCAATTACACAGGAAAGCCAGCAGCAACAGATGAAATTCACATCGCCGCTAACTCGGGCAATCGGTGATTTCTACCGCCAATTATCAGTTTTACCGGATGATCGCCGCTCCGGTTATTGGATTCACCACGGCGGAACCGTACAAAAATGGTCGCAGGAGGAATTGTTCCGATTGGGTTATACTGACCAGAGGTTTAAATTTAAAAAAAACGGAACTCATGTCAAGGTTGAATTCATGGCACAGAACCTGACCAGCGGTTCGCCGATTGAAACTCTCGGCCAGGACACTATTGAGGTTGTCCTGCAGGCGTTTTATATCGCCATTAAAGATAAATGATATAATCTCCATTATTAAATAACCATGCTGCGCGAAAATGCTGAAATAATTTCAAACGATAACATCGGCGCCGAATTGTTTTCCATGCGGGTTAAATCATCCGCAATCGCGCGAAACTGGCGTCCGGGACAGTTTGTTCATATTCTGCCGCCTGTCAATACCGGCAAACCGCCAATGCTGCGGCGGCCTATCAGCATCCTTGCCTCACAAAATGATGAATTTGAATTTATCTATCGTGTCGCAGGTGAGGGAACATCGCTCATATCACAAATGAAACCCAGCGACACGCTCGATATAATCGGCCCTCTGGGAAACGGATTCGACAACATCCCCGATTCGCAGGGATTGCACATTCTAATTGGCGGCGGAGTAGGCGCTCCCCCAATGATTGCGCTGGCAAGATTGCTTCATGAGAAAAAACTCGATGTCGAATTCTACCAAGGCGCGAAAGATGCCAGCGATTTGATTCTTAACAACGAAATGGAAAACTCGGAATTTAAATATCACGTAACAACCGAGGATGGCTCAATCGGGCATAAGGGACTTGTTATCGATATCCTGCCAGAGAATACAAAACAAATCGCGGCGGTTTACGCATGCGGCCCAATCGGAATGATGAAAGCAATACTCAAATGGCGCGATAACGCCGGATTCCCATATTTCGTTTCAATCGAAAACAAGATGGCATGCGGAATTGGAGTCTGCCTCGGATGCAGTGCGCCAACAGTCGATGGCAAATATATCCGCACCTGCATCGATGGCCCGGTTTTCAACGCAGACATCCTTGACTGGGAAAAGATATAGTTAGCAAGTTAGCAGGTTGGCAGGTTAGCAGGTTAGCAGGTTAGTAGGTTGGCAGGTTGGCAGGTTAGTAGGTTGGCAGGTTGGCAGGTTAGCAGGTTAGCAGGTTAGTAGGTTAGCAAGTTAGCAAGTTAGCAAGTTAGCAGGTTAGCAGGTTAGTAGGTTAGCAGGTTAGCAGGTTAGCAGGTTGGCAGGTTAGCAGGTTAGCAGGTTAGTAGAGTAGCAGGTTAGGTTGATTTTCAAATATAGAATTCTCCTGTTAAC
>JAGGVT010000097.1 GCA_021157815.1 bacterium
GCTGACATCGGGAATTGCGCATTAGGGTAATTAATCGCAACTACTGCGTCTCAGTTTTTGTTTAATTGATTATCCGAGCCTCGAACGTGAGAGCGTGTCGGGAAAAGTTTTCCCCTGGGAGCGCTGGTTTCTAACCGGCACCTTGATTAGGTTAATAAAAATCAATTGAGCTTCTCTAAACTAACGACATACCAAAAAATACGCTTTGAGTTAATCAACCATGTTTGTAAGATTCCCGTTTTTACATTTTAGTTACTCTGTTCAGGTGCCGGTTAGAAACCAGCGCTCCCAGAGGAAAACAAAGTCATAATTTGCATTCCCGACACCCTCTCACGTTCAAGACGCGGTTTTCAAAGCTTGAATTTACAATTACATAACAATTTGCTGAAAATAACCATTAATGCTATAATATAATTGTCTCTTAAATGGAGGCACCGTTAGTTGTTTCACCATTTTCCACATACACCGACGGGGGTTGTTGGTGTGAAGTAAAAAGTAATATCGCAGTATTAATGCTAATGAGGAGAGGGGTGCGTTTTTGTTTTTCACCGGGGATAACGCACCTAATTGAATTTAAAATTTCCAGCGGAGCCTGTTATGGACTCCAAAGGGAGGCGCATTATGCATTGTACAAAACAGATAGGATTGTCATTTCTTGTTTTTATACTTTTCGCACTTGTTGGATGTTCCGGCGGTGGCAAAGGACCAATTGAGCCCGGATTGAATTTACCCGCCGATGAAATGCCATCCTCGAACAACGAAACAGCGATTTACACTCCTGATGGCATGTTGGAGGGAGGAACTCTCCCCATGCTGTTTGGCATTTACGAAGTTGAGCTGAACCTTGACGCTCTGGAAGGGGATATACATCCATTCAGGACAACGGATGTTCTCGGCGACAGTTTCATGGTTGATATCACGCCGTTTCTTACGATAAAGCCATGCGCCGATTGCGTTGATATCAAATCAATCGCGCTATCATCTGAGGGTTATGTTGAGGTAACATTCCAAACGAAACACCCGTTTGATACATCCAGACGCTACGATCTCCACGTGTTCGACCTTCGCGGGATAGTTGTAACCGGCGATAATACGAGGCAGTTCGACAAAATCAGAATCGACATGGACAACAACGGTTCATACGAAACTCCCACAAGGGGAAATGTGAATCTGCTTGCCAACGCCGATGGATTCACGTCGTTTTATAATACCGTAGTCCAGGGCTATCTTGGTGTTGTTTTCGACAGCAATATATGCCCGTATAAAAACATGTGGGTAAATCCCGCCACTGAATCGCCCAAATCCAATTATAATCCGAACAGCCAGTATGGTTTTTCCGATTTGGAAAATCCGACGGGGCATAATGTGTTCCCGATGGGCAGCACATTTGATGATCCTTTTGCCCAAACGACATTTCAGTTGGATTTAACGGGTTATGAGCAACTTACATTCCTTTTCATTCTTGAGGCAAGTTACGGGCACACCACGACACGCTGGACAAGAAAGGAACCGCGATTTTTCCTGCCGGAATTCCATCGCAAGGAGGCATGGCAGGTTGTCGCAGAATTGACAAACAACGAATTACGATCCGGCGCGCCGACATCCAGCGCGACGCTCGAACTTTCTGCCATCGACTGGCAGGCGGGAATCACTCCGACAGGCGCATGGAATTATGAAACATCCAATTTGGATGAAATCCGCCACTCATCGGATGTGAAGCAGATTGTGATAGACATACCAAATGTACTCGCCGATCCAATCACAACCAGCCTTGCGGATTTAACCTCCGGTACAGGAACATTTAATGAACCGTACAGATGGGAATTCGAAATTCTGAACGAACTGTCAGCGAGTGAGGGGACATACTGGGGACTGGTCGCTGTTCGCGATGATCTTCAGGGAACCAATGATGTGCCGTGGGGAGTTTCCGGCGACGTCCTTAATCCGGTTCAGGTATTCGATTTAACTACATACCAGTCATTCCCGGTATTAATCGAGTATGTAAACACGCCTCCGGTTGCGGATGTTGATGTGTCGCCGAATCCTGTGAGGGTTTGCAGTGATGTAACTATCTCGGTTGGCGCAAACTGTCAGGATCCCGATGGCGCGATTGTTATTTACGAATACATGTTCGACTATGACGGTGTCCCGGCGAATTTTGTAGCTGATGTAACCCAGAACAGTGTCGATCCCGATTTCGGCGATGATATAATTACGCAATATGATGAAACACAGGTTGGAACACATACAATCGCACAGCGAGTTACAGATAACGGGCCTGATTCCGATATCGATACGTTTGATTTGGACGTACAGGCAAATCAGGCGCCAACAGCGGAACTTCAGGATGATGACGCGGATGACATGGTTACGATATGCGATACTGTAACATTCCAACCCGGAGTCGGCTGCGGTGATCCGGACGGCACAATCATGCGATATGAATATGATTTCGACTACGACAACATAACGTTCAACGCGGATATAACACAAAACGAAAGCGATATCGATTTTGGCGATCCTGTTACGCACCAGTTTACAAATCCCGGTCCGGGCCCGTTGACCTTCATAGTTGCGATCCAGGTTACCGATGACGGCTGCCCTGATTTAACAGCAATCGATTCAACCATTTTCACAGTTGACCCGATAAGCGGACAGCTTGTATATGAGGATTTCGAAACAACTGCCGGAGGTTCCATACCAACCGGCTGGGGAATCACGGGACATACCGGAGACGCATATTACCTGAACACAATCGGATTGGCATGCACGGATACAAACTGGCGGTGGGGTGTTACAGACAATGGCGGACTGTGCGAGGGAAGTTATAATCGATTCCTCAACGAATCGGGAGCGAATCATCCAAACACTGACCCGTCGGAAACGTATCAAAACAGGGGCAATATTGTCTATACGCCTGAATTTACAGTACCGCCCAACGGCGCGACAGTTACAATCCGGCATAATTACAACATGCTGTACGGGGTTTTAGACGGAGTCCGATATCTTGACGGCGGCAGAGTAATTCTATCTGTGGATGCCCCCGGTACAGTTGATTGGGACGATTTCTGTAATTATAGTGACGGTTCAGCACCTTTCGACAATAAGCCACTTCGTCCGTTACCACGAACAAGTGGCCCGAATTTCAGCACAATAACCACTTACGCAGTACCGACACATCCATTGTGGAACATGCAGGCTCACGCCGGGTCAAGCAGTGGATGGGTAACCAGCACTTTCTCTATCCCAAATTCATACGCATGTGAAACGGTAAGGCTGGGATTCCTGTTCGCGTCAGATGATCTGCTTCTGGGATACCTTTCCAGCCCACCAGCGTCGTTTTATACGGATTGCACCCAGAGTGGATACAGCAACATATTTCCGCAATGGGGATGGCGTATCAACTGGGTCGATATAACGTCGAATTAGGAAAAAGTTAGCAGGTTAGCAGGTTAGTTGGTTAGTAAGGAAGAAGCATTCGCCGGGAGATTCGGCACCCTTGCCTAAAAGTTGGGTGTATCAGCACCCCGTCGGTAAAAGTGAATCTCTTGAAAAAAATCGTGTGCCGCTCGTAGATCCCGAGTTTATCGAGGGCCTCATAAAGCCGTCTCGGCTTTATGGGTGATTTACAACGAAGTTACGCATTTTCACCCACAAATCACAAAAAGACGTGATGTGTGGGCGGCACCCGAGTATTTTGGGGAACCATTAGTCTTTAATCACATGTAACCCGGTTTCCCTTAACCGGGGAAAATGGTGGCTAATCCAGGCAAGATCCCGGCGAAGGGACGCCGGGTTACATGGTTACTAACCTGCTAACTTGCTAACCTGCTAACTTACTAACTTACTAACTTACTAACCTGCTAACTTACTAACTTACTAACCTGCTAACCTACTAACTTGCTAACCTACTAACTTGCTAACCTACTAACTTACTAACCTGCTAACCTCCTTTAAAATATTATATACTATATTAATATTTCCACTAATTTATGCTAAAATGTATTCGGGTAAACGAAGTACATTCTAAGGCAGGTCTTCATGGCTATATCAGCCAGTTAACCAAACATCTCCAACCAAATTCCCTCGCGGCGATTTACTAATAGATGTTTGTATTCATCATGCATACGGAGGCATTTATTTTATGTCAACGCGAAATTTGTATTTTTATTTTTTAGCAGTTTTTCTAACAATAGTGATATCCACCGGCTGCTCCAACAACAGCGACTGGAATCCGGTAACCATGCGCAACGATATTGATGATTCATCACCCGTTGATCAAATCCTTTTGGATAACATATGTGCAGACATATCAGCGCCGGCGATTTTCGGCATATATGAAATCGAGTTCGATATAGCGAATCTGACAGCTGATATATGTCCAATACGGATATGCGACTTTTTAGGCGACTCTTATCATGTAAACATTACGCCGTATTTGTCAGCTGTGCCGTGTTCGGATTGCATTAATATCAGTTCAATAGCGATTAACGGCGATTTTCTTGATGTGGATATACAAACCAAGCATCCATATCAACCGGATACGCGATATGACCTTCATGTATTCGACATGCGCGGAATAGTCGTTTCAGGCGATAACGTGCGGCATTTTGAGAATATCGGGATTGACTTTGACGGCAACGGCATATATGAAACCCACGCAAGCGGGAACATTGATCTTCTCGTACACCCGGACGGTTTCACATCGTTTTATGACGCCGCGGTTGAGGATTATCTTGGAAAGGAATTCGAGGGCAACATTTGCCCATATAAAAACCTGTGGGTGAATCCGGCAACAACACCCCCGGATTCGAATTACGACCCGTCCATTGAATCGCAGTATGGATTTACCGACCTTCAGCATCCGACAGGGCATAACGTATTCCCAATGGGAAGCGGGTTTGACAATCCACTGGCGACAACGTCCTTCAGATTGGATTTCTCAAATCTTGAAAATACAAGAATGATTCTCATCCTTGAGGCATCGTATGGCAATACAACGCTGAAATTAACCCGCAAGGAACCGCGTTTTTTCCTGCCGGAATTTCATCGCAAGGACGCGTGGTTTGTCGGGGCGAATTTAGTCAGCAATGATTTAATAGAAAATAATCCTGCAACGACAGCAGTGCTGCGGGTTGAGGTAATGGACTGGCAGGCTGGCTGCACACCCACTGACGGCTGGAACTATTTTGAATCGAAACTGACTGAAACAAGATTCGCGTCTGATATTAAAGATGTTCTAATCGATATTCCAGGTGTTTTAAACAACAGAATTGATTTGACTCTTGCTGATATTCAATCCGGCGATGGTTCCCCATCTGCGCCATATGTCTGGCAGGTTGAATTCGCAAATGAAGCGCAGGCGCCGTTTGGGACATACTGGGGACTGGTCGCGGTCAGGGATGAATTGGAGGGTTCGATAAACGCTCCGTGGGGAATATCTGAGAATGTTCTTCTGCCAATTCATCTAAGCGACATAACAACATATCAAGCGTTTGATGTTTATATAGAGCAGTTCAATGTGCCTCCCGTAGCTGATCTCGCGGACAGTGACGCTGATAATGTAGTTGACAGCGGCGCTATTGTGAATTTCCAACCGGGCATTTTAACCGATGATCCCGATGGCGAGATAATCAGATATGAATATGATTTGGATTACAACGGCACTGATTTTGCAGTTAATCTAACACAAAACACCGGCGATCTTGATTTTGGCAATCCGATATCGCATCAGTTTATTAATACAAGCGGCTCCGACAGCTATGTTACAATCGCGTTGAGAGTTACCGACAACGGCGCTCAGGGATTGACTGATATCGACAGCACGACTTTCACAGTGCATCCAACCGCCGGATTGTATATATACGAGGATTTTGAAACGACACTTGGCGCCAGTTTGCCCTCCGACTGGGGAGTCGCCGGACGATATTCGCAATCGTATTTCCTGAACACTCTTGGGGAAGGGTGCCAGGATACATCATGGCGATGGGGTGTTACTGTAAACGCAATTCAGGGCGATGATGGCGAATCGCATTTTTTAAATGAATCAGGCAACGCGAATCCCGATATGGATGAGGGTTATGTCTATCAGAATCGCGCGACAATAGCATACACACCTGAATTCACAATCCCCCCCACTGGCGCGACGCTTACAATCAGCCATTGGTTTGATTTCACCTACGAGGAAGTGATTACGAACACAATTTTCCGTGACGGCGGCCAGCCGATTTTATCGGTGGAAAATCCGGGAACTGTTGACTGGTCTGATTTCTGCAATTCCGAGGAGTTGAACAATCACCCGCTCAGGTCGCTGAGCATAATTGGCGGACCTGTGGGTTACGGTTTCCTGATCGGGAATGTGTCCGGCAACCATCCGTTTAACGGATGGTCGTGCCATACCGGGGATTCAGACGGATGGATTACGAGCATGTATTCCATCCCCAGCATTTTTGCAGGCCAGGTTGTGCGTATCGGCTTCCTTTTCGGCTCCGATGACCTTCGGATAAGCATTGCGAACGACTGCGATCCGAACGACATATCACCGACAATAAACCCTGAACCGGGCTGGCGTATTAACTGGGTGCGGATTGAGTCGAATTGATGGTGTGGTTTTGAATATGGATGAACGGAATAATAAACAACCCGGCATTTGATTATGCCGGGTTTTTGCTTGTTGTATTTTCCAAACCTCAATTGTAGAATTAAGGTATGATGAATCGCTAAATTTCATAATCAACTACGACATCAAGTATCGAATGAGAATAAAGAGAGGGAAGTGATGTGGAGCGGACGAAGGTGAGATGGATTTTGCCTTGATAATTCCTTTTCAGCATTGTATTCTGAGATTAGCGCTGAAAAGAACATCATCGTGTATTTCCGACAAGGTTGTTGGAAAATATTGATGATTGGTTGGAGGTTTCCATGGCTAAACAGAATCGGATAGAGATTAATCCCAAAATCATGATGGGAAAACCCGTGATACGCGGCACTAGAATTACTGTTGAGCTTATCCTTCGTAAGCTCAGTGAAGGCGCCACGGAGACGGATTTGATGGATGCATATCCGAAACTTACCGGTAAGGATATCAAAGCGGCAATAAAGTTCGCTGCCGATACCCTTTCCCATGAGGAAACTGTAATCACGGGTACATCAAAACGCAGAAAGATCAAGTGATGTATGAGATTTCTTGCCGATGAGAGCTGCGATTTTTGCGTTGTTCGTGCTTTACGCGCCAATGGCCACGATGTTCTTGCCGTTTCTGAGTTATCACCAGGAGTAGAAGATTCAACTGTTATAAAATTAGCGATCAAGGAGAACCGGGTATTACTGACGGAGGATAGCGACTTTGGGCAGCTGGTTTTCGCGCACAGGTTGAAAAACGCCAGCGTAATATTTATAAGATATCCTGTATCGGCAAGAATGCAACTAGCGGACGACATAGTGAAGTTTATTGAAAATCATGGGGATAAAATAGCAGGATGTTTCGTTGTGGCACAACCCGGTAGAACAAGAATAATTCACCCACCTCAGGATTAACATTCTTACGCATAATCAACTACGACATCAAGTATCGAATGGGGATAAAGTGAAAGCAGGAGTTGAACCATGACAACAATCTACAACATATACTGCGATGAGAGCTGCACCATGATGTCAGCCGTGGTGACACCCCATTCAGCCTGTTGCTTAATATCGGTCTCATTATGGATAAAAATGAAATCATGTTATAGAATTAAAGCATGACAAATCTATTCAATATGCATCAATCAGCGCAAACAGATTTACGTTCACCTGATAAAGGATTTACTAAAATCGAATTGATAATAGCGGTGATTATTATCGGCGCTTATGTCGGGCTGGCGTTGCCATGCCTTACCGCCAATATGTATGAGGAAAGGGAAGCGCAGGTTAAATTGAACATCCATGAAATCCAGATGGCTATTGAGAGGTATTATGTTGACAATGGATTTTATCCCCGTTTCCTTCTGGGCGGCGACCAAAAAGGATGGCGGGAATGGCATCTGAGAAACGATGAGGCTGGTGTCTCGCCAGATGAACCCTCCAACAACCTTGTTGTGGATGTGCTTATTGAATATGGCTACCTTGATTCATATCCGAAAAATCCGTTTGTCGATGATGGCATGGCAATTATCAAATCAACTGCTGCATTTGGTTCAGACCCGCTAAAAAATCACCGATTTGGCGATGGCGATCCAAGATTTGGTTATCGCGGTGAAACCATGGGAAATGGCATATCGGATCCTGAATATTACAAGCATCGTATTATTGGAATACCGCCAGTTGAAACTCCGCTGATTGAAACAAGAAGAACTCTGGATGATGAGACAGTAAAAAGGCTTGGATTTATTGAACCGCCTGATGGCATTCATTATATGATGGGAGGCCGTAAAGCGTTTGATAGACGGGGGAATGTTATCACTGTTGCATCATACTGGCCCGGCAATTTTTTCTATCGCGGAAAGTGCATTCCACCTAGAGACAAAAGGGGAAGTTGGGCATGGTACGATCCCGGCACAATTCCGGGGGGGGGAAAACCCAATCATTATGCTCTTGGAGGCTACGGTTCAACTCTAACAGCCGGGATGGATGTGATTCGTCTGGAGGGTCGAAACTGGGATAACACCGATGATGTATTTTTTCAACTGCCTGCTCCATGGTACAAATACGCTAGAAGTTCAGGAATTAAGTGCGGTTACGGTATTGAAGGTGAATCACCATCAATAATTGGATCAGGACTACCCGAGGTTTTCGGTGGCGGCGATGCTTTCACAGGACCAATGAATCCTCCAAACCGACCTTGCATTGAAAACAATTACAAATATGATGTTTTTGTCTTCGGCGCACCGGACGGGCATCCCGATGGCGTCGTTATTCTGCTTCATGATGATTTGGACAAGGAATAATGGAGGGGTTAAACCTCAGGTTTGCACTTGGTTCGTGAAACGCAACTTGGTGCATTTAAGAATTCAAATTTTCAATTGCGCGACGCTTTTAAAAAGGGACGTAGTCCCTGGTTTTTACTTCCTTCTCTTTCTCCTTCACAAACATATCACCGAGTTCAGCATACCTGACATCAAGATTTTCGATAATCCCCTCTTTGTTGATGAAGAACGTTGACGGCCAGTAGCTTGTATCATAGGTTGAAACGATAGTTCCACTTTCATCAAAAACCATCTTAAATGTAAAATTATTCTCTCCAATGAAATCGTCATGCTTTTCTTTATTTCTATCGCAAACTGCGATTATTTCAATCTCTGAGGAATGGAGTTCATAGAGTTTCTGCAACTCAGGTAACTCTCTTCGACAGGCGCCGCATCCGGGATTCCAAAAAACAAGCAAGACCGGTTTTTGGTTCTTAAACTGCGATAATGAAATTATTTCACCATCAATGGTGCTGGATTCAAAATCGAGCGCCGGTTTTCCCTCAAATTTGATCCTCTTATCAAGAATTCTCTTAACAAAGCTCTTCTCAAAATATGCTTCATCTCGAGCTTTTCCCATTTCAAATATTTCCTTCGCTTTGGCATAGTCCTTCGTTTTGTAGATTTCAATTTCAGTTCTACTAATGTATGCCTTTAGATAATCCGGATCCAGTTCTATCGTTTTATCCAGATGCTCAACGCTCTTGAAGTAATCACTGAAATCATTATCACTTCCATAAAGGTCGCCAATCCAGAAATGTGCATCAGGAAGGCCAGGATTTAATTCAATCGCATGCTCAAAGTTTCCAATTGCCTCTTCATAGTTTTCTAATTCCCAGCAGCCTCTGCCGCGTATTACATAATCCTCAGCGTTAATCGGCATTTTAAACTCAAGCAATTTATAAATCTCTGAAATTGGTTCCTTGATATCACTGAGATATTTTTGAATTACGATTCCATCACTCCCAATTATGAAAAACGCAGGATATTTATCCGGGATATAATCTTTGAAAGATTCCTGCTCTGGAATTGTGACGACAGGATGTTCTATGTTGTTTGCACTAATGAAATCCGCAACCTTATCAAGCGCACTTTCCGGGTAGAAAGAAATAATCCAGGCCTGGCCAATATAATCTGTGTAGATTGTATCCAGATCACGCAGGTTATCCTGCCATGATGGTGAAAGGGAATCAAATACATAAATTATGGTTGGTGTTTTATGATAACCTGCCCAACCTGGATATGCCCGTCCGTCTTTCGCAGTTTCATTAAAGAATGGCGCTTTATTGCCCGGTGATGTTCCAGTCGGGATTTTTTCCTCAGTCGCCCATGTGATTTGAGTGCAAAGCAGAAGTAGAACTACACATAAGGAATTCAACATGATTTTCATATCTATCACCTGTTATCTTATTATTTAAACTTTGATCCAGACCTATTCGCAACCCGGTATCGCATCCGCATCAATCACGAATCAGATTGAGAATTATATCACCGATACCGGGAGCTTTCATTATTCCTTCAGTATTACACTTGTTACTCTCAATCATAGACTGTCACATGGATTGACTTTCCACATTAATCACTATAATTCGCGATAGAATATTGAGAATATGCTATCGCTTATTATGAATACTAACTGATATTGCCTAAATACGTCATTTATGGTATATTTCTATTATTCCACTGAATGATTGTAATCTTTACTATTTACAATTCAAATTTCGCCTTAAAAATATTTATCCTCCATGGAGGTGGCTAAAGATGCCCCGAATGACATTTATCCTACTGGTTTCTGTATTAGCTTTATTCATGCTTGCCGGATGTTCCTCCGATTCGACTAATCCGGTGATATCATCCGAAACTCAGAATCAAACCAATCTGCCAATAATTGACACAAGCGAAGGTGAATCCTCAAGGGGATTTCTTGGCCTGTGGAATGTCGAGTTTGACACTGAATCGCTCACTGCTAAAGTAACCGAAAACCGAGAAGCGAATCTTCATTACAACATCACGCCATTTGTTACACCTGTGATTATAGTCAACCACTATGACCCCATAATGCAAATCGTCGATGTTGATGTCGCGCTTACTAACACGGCTGGATTCAGCGCATGGGATGTTCGCCTGATTGTCATGACTGATAATGTTGGACACAGATTGGTAAATCCCGATTGCTGGACTGCATTGTATGATCAGCCGGGTGGAATGCCAATTAATCCGTTTGTTGCTTACGCACAAGGCGTTCCAAATCGAGAATTCATGAATCTGGCTACTCACAAGGCAAACGCAGTGATACACCTGCCGGGCGGGAATCCCAATGTTACGTTCGCGTTTGACTCGTCCCTTGGCACTAACTGCATGTAGCCGTATGAACTAATTAATTTCCAGCAGGCTCATATTTATGACCAGCCCGGTTCAACAGCTCAGCTGACGGTTGATGTTTTTGACTGGCAGAACAACGCTGGAACATGTTATCTCTACTGCCCATCCATTACAGGGGCAAATCTGACATGGTTTCAGGTTATAGGACTGCCGACCTGGGGAGCTACGATATGCAATTCTCAAGCTGCAAGTGCCGGTTTTTATAACGGATATCTAGTTGCATCATCACCAATGAGCATGGGAATAGATTTGTATAGTGAGGTTGGAATCGCGGTAAGCCTTCCCGGAAATCATACATGGTCGAGATCATGGGGCGGACTCAGCGATGATAGGGGCAATGATGTAGCGGTTGATAGTAATGGTAACATCTATGTTACAGGTTATTACTGTGGAGCGGTTAATTTTGATCCGGGCGGTGGAACTGATATTAGAAACGCAGCATCATCGGCGGATATTTTCCTCAGCAAGTTTGACTCAACCGGCATATATCAGGGAGCAGTTACGCTCGGCGGCTGGGGTTGGGAGGAAGGAATCGTGGTTACTGCTGACAACAATAATGATGTCTGGATAACGGGATATTTCTCCGGCATAATGGACTTCGACCCAGGTCTTGGAAACGCAATTTTGACATCAGTAGGCGGCAACGATGCTTTCCTTGCCAAATACGATTCAAACCTGAATTATCTCTGGGCTGGCTCATGGTGTGGAGGCGATGTATTTGGAGATACAGGTGTCGCTCTGGCAAATGACAGTTACAATAATATTTATGTAACCGGCGAATTCCACTCAACTGTTGATTTTGATCCCGGTGGAAATACCTTCAATCTGTCCGCAGGTACAAACGCCGCGGTTTATCTGAACAAACTGGATTCAGCAGGTAATTTCCAGTGGGCAAAAGCCTGGTGTACTGAAGTTAATCCTGCTGTTGGCGGTATGGGTACTGGTGTGGGAATTGATGGTAACAACGATGTTTATCTGCTTGGTAATTTCAGCGGAACCGCTGATCTTGATCCCGGTGGCGCAACTGATATGCACACATCCCATGGTGCTACATTCGATTCATTCATCTGCAAATTGCAATCGAACGCCAATTTTAACTGGGCGAAAAATTGGGATGCTTATTCACGAGGCATTTATGTTAATGCTGTGGGAGATTCCTTCACTACCGGAAATTATGAAAACACAGTGGATTTCGATCCAGGTGGGAGTATAAACCAGTTAACATCAAATGGTGGATGGGATGTTTTCCTGACCAAATTCGATACAACCGGAACCCATAATTGGGCACTCGGATGGGGCGGTCCTGTTAACGATTGGGGCACAGCGATTGATTTAAATATTAATAACGGCTACCTTAATATTACAGGAAATTTCGATGCCCTTGTGGATTTCAATCCGGGACCTTCATATTTCGCACTGCCATCAAAAGGCGGCATGGATATTTTCCTTAACACGATTACTATGAATGGAGATTTCATCTGTGCTCAAGTAGTCGGCGGTCCAGGCGACGATAGAGCATGTGGAGTCGCCGGATTTTATTCATACCAGTCTATTGTAACAGGCGAGTTTTCAGGAACAGTGGATTTCAGTTTCCTTCCGCCAGCGGATCCGCAGACATCAAATGGCTTGCATGATATTTACCTGACGACGTTTTAGAAAGCAATTCAAATAGACATTACGTATCTGACCCGCGCATAAGTGCGGGTCTTTTCGTTGTGGAATTTTTTGGATTATTTCCAGCAATGAAAAATCAATTTTGATTAAATCACTTGTTATCTTTTTAGTTTTGCTTTATTATCAATCCGCCAATCCTTTGGCGAACTAATTTTTTTTACAAAACATTCAAAATTCCAGGAGGTAGAGGATATGAATCTCTACAGGTATTATCTACCAACATGCTTGGTATTACTGCTGCTGATTTTGGGCTGCTCCGATAAAAGTACAACCCCGACCAGTCCGTCTTCAGGATCTAATGACCTGCCGTGTTTAACTGCTCCGAATCCGGATGATATTGCAGGTCATGAACTTATGTGATATTGGAGTGTAAGCTTTGATCCCGAGACGCTTGAAGCCACTGTTGAACCACAGCGCCATCCGACTGCGCACATTAAGGCATCAGAACTGCTGCCAGCACCGGATTTTGACGTCACTTTGTTTGACCCGGCAAATGGAATTGTTGGCGTTGAAATCACTATCACCAACCCATATCCGGTAAGCGCTTATGACCTGCGCGGAATTATCTTCACAGATGAAAAACGTCACAAGCTTTTAAATCCGGATGGCTGGACACCTCTTTTTGATATTGAAGGCGGTGGGTTTATCAACCCCTTTAAGGCGTTTGCAAAAGATGAGCCCAACCGTATTTTTGCCGGACCAATTCAACACACTGAATATTACGAGATTTACTTCCCGGGCGCGCTTTATGTTCCAGATTTCGGCATTGATGCATCCTTCCCGGATAATTGCAATGAGCCATATTTAATCGAAAACTTCACTCAGAATGTACTGTTCGATGAAATCGGTTCCGATGCGAAGGTCGAGGTGGATGTTCTCGACTGGCAGGATGATTGCGACCAGGTAATCATGATGGCTCCAAATATCACCGGCGAACCATTCACATATTTTGCGCATCAGGGCGGCAATACGTGGGAAATGTTAATGACTAATGGAGCGGGAATTGAACCCGGCACTTACGATGTATTAATAATTGCCACATCCACAAATTCAGCTTCACTCGCGCTTTATGATTATGTCGAGGTTGTAATTACACCTAAAGCGCTTTTTGTTTATGAAATCGAAGGTCCATATGAAGTAAACGAAAGCGCATGTGAAGAGTATTATGTTATTGCTGAGGGTGACACCGGAATAACATACCAGTGGACATGCGATCCACCCAGTGTGGGCTATTTCACTGAGCCAAATTCCGCTACAACAGATTTCTGCGCCAATCCTCTTGATTACAATATCCCAACCACACTGCAGGTCGAGGTTAATTCGGATGGTGGCGGCCCTATATTCAGAACCAAACCAATTGTTGTGCTAAACGCCGGCATAGGCTGGCCAGCCGCGTTTGGCGGCGGTGAAATCGATCAGGGGTATGATGTTGCAGTGGATAGTTACGGTTATGTTTATGCAACTGGACGATTCAAAGGAATGGTAGATTTCAATCCAGATCCTGATTTGGAGTGGATCCGATATTCACTTGGCGGTTATGATGCATTCCTCAGCAAATTTGATTGGGCTGGCAATTTGATTTGGGCACAAGTTTGGGGTACATCTTCTGATGAAGAAATACAAGGAATAACAATAGATGAATATAACTGTGTGTATGTATGTGGTATTGTAAAAGGTGGAGAAGATGAACCAATTCTATATAAGTTTGATTCCGATGGAGGATTAGTTTGGAATCTAAGATGGGATATACCACAATATGATGATGCTCACGCAATGGGATTAATTTACGATGGGGCTAACAGCATTTATATGACGGGTCATTTTGATAATGACATAGATCTTAATCCTGATGGTGGCGGTCATGAAGATTCAAATGGATCATGGGATGTTTACTTGGTGAAACTTGATTTAAATGGTGAATTTATATGGGGGGATCATTGGGGAGGCAGTAGAGAAGATAAAGCCCGTGATATCCAAGTTGATAGTTTGGGTAATGTATATGTTACAGGGCACTATGATTACTATCAATATGATAAAACCCCATTGGCATTTTTAATTAAGTACAATTCTACCGGAACATGTCTTGTGGATAATTTTTTCCTTGGTGGTGAAGAAAATTGGACTGAAGGGAAAGATATGTTTTTCGATATTGATGACAATATCTATATTACAGGATTCTTTTCTGGAAATACTGATTTTGAGCCCGGGACTAATGAAACAAGAATCTCATCCAATGGTGGTTATGATGTCTTCTTAGGTAAGTACAACATAAATGGCGCTTTACTATGGGTTAGAACCTGGGGTGGAGTAGGTGCAGATATCGGTCATGATGTGATTCTGGCAAATAATTACAATGTTTGCATTTTTGGAACTTTTGAGAATTTAGTGGACTTTGATCCAGGTATTGGAGCAGATTATGTAACCTCACAAGGTGGTTCTGATATCTTTATGAACGTACTTGACCAAAATGGGGAATACAATATAAATGATTTTCAGGTCGCCACCTTTGGTGAAATTCAGGATGATTTCTCTAAGGGGGCTGCATTTGATGAACCTAACTTCTATATAACAGGATACTTCACAGGTACAGTCGATTTTGATCCATGTGGAGTAGAAGAGCGCACATCGAATGGTGCGGATGATGTCTATGTAACAAAGATGAATTTAGACGGCTGTTTGGTTAGAGACTGATTGAATGTAAATTCAATATAACTTAAACCGGCATGTTCGCTTTATGGATATGCCGGTTTTTTGTTTGAGTTTTGCGTAGCCGATGTCTGAAAAACTTGGAAAAATGTCAGTTCCGGGAAAATCGGTATCTTGGATGGAAAACAGGGGTGCTGACGCACCCAACTTTCCGGCAAGGGTGCCAAATCTCCCGGGACTAAAGATGTCGAAATCACGAGGGTGGGAATGCTGTTAGTAATCGTAAAGAAAAAGATCACCTTCCAC
>JAGGVT010000078.1 GCA_021157815.1 bacterium
TGTTGTTTCTCCCCTTCGATAGTATATAGATCAGATATATTGTTTATAATGTAAAAAAAACTCCCCCCGCTCGCGGGGGTATTAATGGGGGGGTGGGAAACAAAATCCGACCATTCGCTTGTCGAAGACCTTGAGCGGAGTCGAAAGGGTCGAATGTCTGAATGACGAAATTTATATGTTTAGATGATGTTCTGAGACAGCTTCTTAGTGTTGTCCCGGAGATAAGCTAGGCATACCAGCCGATGTGCATTATAATAGGTCAGCTAATCTTGATGCTAATCCTCTGAAGAGGTGTCTTTCATGATTCGGGTGAAATATTTCGCTTTTTTGATATTGATATGTTCAATGACATTAACAGGAACCACAGCCTTTGCGGTTGTTACTACTGATGAACTTCTGTATGAGCCGTCCGAGCAGTTCCTGGACGATTTCTTCCTTTCGCTGACGACAGGCAATTATGTCTATCCTGAAACGGAGGATGCCGCGCTGGTACTCAGAAGGCTTTACAGGATTTCTGAATGTGTCCAGAATAACGATTACATCACCGCGTGGCAGACACTGGTAAACCTGCCGGAACATGAGCATTTTCCGGTTATCTCGGAAATACGAAATGAGGCGCGCGCGATTCAATCCATTACGCCATGGTTCTCCGACAGGGAATTGAAATCCAATTTCATCATGGCGTACGATGAAATCTGGCTTAAATACAATGACATTCAGGATGACTACAAAAAGTTCGAGGATGTTTTCTCGGGCTATTCATCCAGAAGTGACAAGGATAATCCGGCGACTTTCATTCGCAACCACCTTGGCTATTACGGCTACAACAAAACCAGCTCGCAGCCCTCAAGCGATATCGAGTATATCTGGGACCTGTTCAGGAATTTTTCGCTCTATGCCGATGCGTCATCGAAACAGGATTTTGACTACAGAACATCTGACCCTCAGGAATATGGCAAGTCGTTTATGAAAAAAACAGCGACACGGATTATCGATGCGTGGGATGAAGCGCTGATAGCCGAAAAGATAAGAACCGGCGAGGAGACAATTCTCAATCATGATGAATCCGCTTCCTTGATTGCTGAAAATAAGATTGAACCTGAAACCAAACCCGTTCAGCGGATTGACTATTCCAGGATTAATATATTCAAACTGCCTGATAATGCGGAACCCGCGTGGCATGAAACTGAAATCAACAATGAACCGGAATTTACGCCTGTGGATTCAGTTGTTGAAATTCCGGATGAACCGGAAATTGAAGTGGATACAAACCCAATCACAAATGGCGAGGGTCTTGAGCCGCCTGAACCGATAACTGAGAGGCGTTTCCCCAAGGTTGTAGATGTTCCTGTGGTCGATCCTGAAAATGAGATTGTAATAGAGGATGTTCCCATTCTTGATGAGGATGAGCCGGTCGAAATCGAAGAACCGATTGTTGATGAAAAACCGGTGGAATCGGTTTTTGTCTCCCCTGATGTGATAGTTGTGGACAACGCTGAAGATGAAAATATCCCTGAGGGAATTGTCACGATTCCCCAGGTGGGAAGTGAAATCGAAGAACCGGTTGAGCTTTTGAAAGAGGATATACCTGTTGAGGTGGAAATGGATTCGCTGGATGAAATCCTAACGCCGGTGAATTTGCTGCAGGATGAATCTGATGAGCTTGAGGAAATTACGCCTCAGCCTGTTGAAGAGTTTGAGATGACAGATGAGCAGGAACTTGAGGAGATTGCGCAGAGATTAACGAATCGCCTGTATGATGTTGCGGAAGATCTCGGAGGACATGCGGTTGATTTGGTCGTGCTGTGGTCAACTGATCCCGACAAGCTGGAAAATTACGACGAAAAGGAATCTGAACTGGAAAATTCGTTCAGGATACATAAAGAGGAATTCCTTGCGCTTTTATATCTGAATGATGCTTTCAGGCTTGAAGAGAATCTGGGAACCACTTATGATGCTCTCAACGGAAAGATAATCGATTCGCTGATGAAGGGCCTGAAAGATTTCAAAGCGGGCGGCGGATTGGCTGACAATCCGAATGTCGATGAAGAGGAATTGCTCCGTGCGATTGGCCAGCTCACACAGGGCGTAGAGGCGCGGCGTGAATCGCTGAAAATCCAATCGGCATCGCTGAAAGCTTTCAAACTCAGAAAAAGCCAGCTTGAGGATGATATTAAAAGACTCAAGCAGCTGAAGAATATTGAAATAAGCGATTGAAGTATATCTCATCCCCCCCCTTAATCCCCCCGCGAGCGGGGGAGCTTTTTTTGCATTTGTAAACAATATATCTGATCTATATACTTGCGAAGGGAAGAATCAACACTCTCTCTCCCCGCTCGCGGGGAGGGCTGGGGTGGGGGCTTCTTGTTTGCGATGCTTTTCCCGGCAAGCACTTTAACCCTCTGCTATTTTTTATCTGTGTTTACTATGCAAAACTCCCTTAAGCTTAATCAAATTTAATCCGATGCAATATATGATCGAACCTTCGATCAGGGAGCTGCTATGTTAAGAGGATTATATATCGCCGGAAGCGGCATGACCGAAAGAGCCGCGAATCTTGATGTCGTCGCGAACAATATCGCCAATATGCAAACCGATACCTTTAAAAGGGACCGGGTTGCGTACTCCGAATTCAAAGAGATGTTTCTAAACCGTATCCAGAACGGTGAAAAGACCGAACCGGTTGGAAAACTCGCTCTGGGTTCACTTCTGGACACAAACAAATTCACCGATTTTACGCAAGGTCCTCTTGCCTCGACAGGTGATGATCACGATCTTGCGATTATGGGTGATGGCTTTATCAAAGTTGCCATCCCTGATGGCTCAATGCGATACACGCGTGACGCCCACTGGAATCTGACATCGGATGGCAAACTTGTCGATGGCAGGGGTTTTGCCATTTTGGATAGCAAGGGCGGCAAAATCGTTCTTGGCACAAAGGGGAATATTGCTATCTCTGAAGATGGCACTATTTATCAGGATGGCAAGAGCACCGGTAAAATCGGCATCTTTGAAATCGACGACAGATCTCTTCTGGTAAAGGAGAGCAGTTCGATATACCGTCTTGACGGCGACTCCTCTTTCCTTGAAAGAGATGCTGAAAATTCATCTCTGCAACAGGGATATGTCGAGAAACCGAACTTCTCACCACTGAGTGTGGTTACTGATATGATTCGAATTCTCCGTGAATATGAGTCATCGCAGAAAGTGGTTCAAATCTATGATGACACCATTAACCAGGCGATTACCAAACTCGGCAAAGTTCAGTAGTAAATTGAGTTAGAAAAAAGCCCCCACCCAAGCCCTCCCCGCAAGCGGGGAGGGAGAATATTGTCGCTTCCCTTCGCAAGTGTATAGCAGGATATGGAGAATGTTGTTTCTTCCCTTCGCAAGTATTTAGGTCGGATATTTTATTTGCAAATGCAAAAAACATCTCCCCCCGCTCGCGGGGGGATTAAGGGGGGGGAAAATCACAACCTGGCAATTGATTTCAATCGAATATATTCCGAAACAACGGAAACGCTCAGCTCCTCGGGATAGAGGTCAAGTGTCATGGCGCCGCCTCGAGTTAATTCCCTTAACGCCAGTTCACGCTGGTACAAAATATCCCGCGCGACAGCGACATCGTAGATTTCACTCTCACGCTCCGGCACCTTGTTTGCCTGCGCTGTGATTTCAGAATCCCGAAAAGCGATAACGAGCGGAGTGTGGGTCGGATGAAGCGCCAGCAGATATTTAATCAAACTCTTTGATGACTCCGGATCAACCAAATCCGTAAAGAAAACAACAAGAGAACGTTTGCGTTGAACAGTCGCCATTTTCAAAAACGCGTTGCGGTAATTCGATTCAACAAGTTTCGGTTTCAAACTGTAGAGTGTATTAACGATTCGTGAAATCTGCCCTTTGCCTGCGCGGGTCGGAAGGTAAATCTCCTCTTTGTCGCTGAATGCCATCAATCCGACTCTGTCACCCTTCGACAGCGCGACATAACTCAGCACCATTGATGCGTTCACGGTGAAATCCAGCCGAGTTGTTTCTCTCAACGGATTTTCCCACGGCAGAAGGTTTTCCGGGTAGAGATCAGTATCCAGAAGTAAACTGCCCTCTTTTTTACCCCTTGGAACAAAACTGGTCATGAGACGGCCAGTGTCAATCATAATCATCAGATTCTGGCTGCGTTCGTCCTCGTATTCACGCACGGTAAGTTTGTTGCGGCGCGCGGTGACTTTCCAGTCAATGCTGCGGTATTCATCGCCCTGTGTGTAATCTCTCAACTCCCTGAAACTTGAACTTCTGCCTTTATATCGAAGACGCCTTTCACCAGATGTCCCGAACGGATGGCGTGTCAGCAGATTGTATTTCGTTATCGCCCTGATGCTCGGCACGACGCGAATGTTCTCCGGCATTTTGAATACTCGCTGCACTGTCACGAATCCCATACGGGATTTCGCTCGGACGTTTATGCTTTCGAATTTGAAATCCCCTCTCGTAATCGGTGTTAATTTATAGGAAAGGGTTTTTCTTGTCCCTGGTTGGAGATTTGTATCCAGGATTCTGGGAGAGATAATAAATTTATCCAATCCCGCTTCTGTGATCTGTATCACAAGAGGGATTTTACCGCGATGGTTAATCTCAATCCCAACGGGGTTTTTATCCAGAAGCGAAAGCTGAGATTCAACATCACGATTGATAACCAGTTTCAGATTGGCGCGGATAATCATGAAATCGAGAATAATCAGAATGGCAATCATGATGATATATACGATGAAAACACCGGTGAATGCGGGATACTGCATTGATGGCAGCAGAATCGCGGCGGATAGTGCCAGAAGGAAAAGCGTTTTATTTGTTGGAATCGGCATTTAATTAAATATGTACGCCGGGAGCGCCGTACGCCTGTGCGGCACGACCCTATCTCGGCACCGTTACCTGTTCAAGAATTTCATCAATGATATCATCGGGACTGATGCCCTCAATCTCAGCCTCAGGTTTGAGAATCAGCCTGTGGCGCAGTACCGGTCGCGCGAACTCCTTGATGTCATCCGGCATTACAAAATTCCGTTTATGAATCGCGGCGGATGTTTTTGCAACGGCAATGAAAGATATTCCCGCTCGAGGCGATGATCCCAGCGCTACAAACGGGTGATTGCGTGTCGCTGTTATAATTTTAACTATGTAATCGGCGATTGATTTCTCAACCCGGATTTTTCTTATCTCCTCTCGAGCCTTCTTAACAACAGTTTCATCGGCAATCGCTTTCAGGTTGAATTGCTCAATGTTGAAAAAATCACCGTGCTCATGAAATCTGAGAATGATATCCCTTTCCTCGTTTGGCAATGGGTAGTCGATGATGAGCTTCATAAGGAAACGGTCAAGCTCCGCCTCAGGCAGGGGATATGTGCCCTCGTATTCAATCGGATTCTGTGTCGCGACAACGGTAAACAAATCGCCAAGCAAATATGATTCGCCATCGATTGTAACCTGCCTCTCCTGCATGGCTTCCAGAAGCGCTGACTGGGTTTTCGGCGGCGTGCGATTTATCTCATCGGCAAGAAGTATGTCCGTAAAAATAGGTCCGCGCCTTAATTCGAATTTCCCCTGCGCCGGATTAAAAATGTTGATGCCTGTTAAATCGCCGGGCATCAGGTCGGGAGTGAATTGAACCCGTTTGAAATCGGCTTTTGCCACCGATGCCAGCGTGCGAACCATAAGCGTTTTCGCCACTCCCGGAACACCCTCCATCAGCAGATGTCCGCCTGCAAGAAATCCGATTATCAATTCCCCCAGCGGTTTTTGCTGGCCTACTATCACCTTGGAAAGTTCTCCGAACAGATTGTTAAACAATTCGACGGTTTGTGATAGCGTTATTTCGTTGTTGTCTTGCATTGTCATGGTCTTACCTTTTGTTGCGTTTTGTTTGTTGAGAACTCTGAAAAAGAGTGGATTCCAGCTTTCGCCGGAATGACAAACTGCCGGAATGACAAGCTGTTGTCATTCCGGGCTTGACCCGGAATCCATTCTTTTTCGATTGTAAAAGCCAGACCGGGTGCCGCCCATACAGCAGTCTCGGCTTTATGGGTGAAATTGCATAACTTCGCAGTAATCACCCACAAATCACAAAAAGACGTGATGTGTGGGTCCCTCGATAAACTCGGGATCTTCGAGCGGCACCCTGGAGTTATCAGAAAAATGGTATGTTTAGAAATCAACATGTTTTCCAGACAGGCTCTACAGCACCACTCTAAAGCATGGTGTTATTTTTTTTAATGATTCTCCAGCTCCATCAGCTTTTTGATTCTTGCATAAATCCTGCTTTCTGATGGCCTTTTCTTTAACGCCTCATTCTTAATCTCCGATTTGAAATTATCCGCGCTGTCGCTTTTGATTTTCGCGCTGCCAAAATCCCTAAGCATGATTCTGGATACGACTTTAAGCGCCTTTGCTCTTCTCAGGATTTGAGCCATGCTTCGAAGATATTCCACCTGGCTTCGCCTTTGCGGAGGCGGCACAGCTCTTGGCGGGACGAATCGCACAGCTTTTGCATATATGGCAATAATACCCGCAAACAGAAGCATCGCAAGAGCTCGTCCCCAGCCCGTTTCAAGAATCGATTTTTCCTCAACCGTACTGAATCCGTGATGATATTCATCAATGAGAATCACTTTATCCTCAGGAATGGAATTCATCAGATTGTAGGCGAATAAAATATTGTCCCCGGCTTCCAGGAATCCATTTGAGAATATCAACGGATTCGCAATCGCGATAATTCTGCCATTGCCTGAATTCACACTCACAATCGACGGCATATCAATATCTGACGCCAGCACTTCCCAATCAACACTGGTTTCTTCGCTTTCGTCCGGCTCATTGTGAGGGACATCGTAATATGTTCGCTTGAGAAAATCATCATGGAAAAAGAAAGGCGAGTAAATATGTTTTATATTCCGCAAAAGCAAATCATCCGATTCAGATTTTAACGCAGCGACTTTAACGCCGTCGCCAGTATCCGATGGATGATAAATAACCGGTGTTTCATCATCGGCAATTTTCTCTGTAAACATAAAAAGTTGATGCTCATCCAGAAAATTTGCATCTTTCGGTTCAAGTAAATCTGAAATGATTGAATGTTCGATTAGATGCCTGATATCATTGCCGTAAACCAGCGTACCGCCATCCTGAACCCACTTATTTAACGTTTTCTTCTCTTCGGAATCTAAAGGATTTTCAGGGCAAAGGATGAAAATGATTCCGGCATCCTGTGGGATTTCATCGCTGAGATTCAGAGTATGCTTCTGTGCGTTGAAATTTAATTTTTGGGCAAGAGCCATTATCCGGGACGCGCCATAGACACCGTATTCATTCGTGGAAAGGTAATGTATCGATTCCTCTTTTTCATCACTCGTTGCGGTGAGCATGAACAAAGCGAAGAAAATCAGAAACAATGTGAGTACAAACACAATCTCAACAGGTATTTTCCACTGGGACACTTTCATCGGATAATGATTTTAGCATAAGAACATGCGGCGTTTGAACGTATCCAACTTTTCATCGTGCAAAGTTGTCTGATATACTGGAACAGGGGGGATAGTTACACGTGAGGTGAGTATTGATGAGAAACGGATTAATCCTGATTTTCCTGTTATTCGGACTGGCTTTTCTTTCATCCGGCGCAAGCGCTGAAAAGAAAGAGTTTGTTGATCCGGGAGAGCTGCTGCCATCAAGCAATGTGATTGGCAGTTTTGAAATGAATCCGTCAGACTGGCACAGATTCGGCGATACAGGGCTATATGCGTACATGGACGGCGCGGCGGATATCTTTCTGGAATACGGCTTTGACAGGGGATGCAGTGCTGATTATGAGACCGACGGGAAAAATCTGGTTGTTGAATTGTTTAAAATGAAGGACGGAGACGCCGCATACGGAATCTACACAATCAGCAATTACTTGTCCAAAATTGAAGATCAGGATGAGATGAAATACAAAATCAATGATCCTGAAAATAAAAAGAGAAGTAACTTGAAGGGTGATAATTACAATCTTATTCAGGATGTGGCGATTGAATTTTTCAAAGGTAATATTTTTGGCAGAATTGCTATCAATACTGAGGACAGATTCACGCTGATGAGTTTCGCCAACAGGATAATGGCTAAAATCCCGAAGCACGCATCAAGGCCAAAAGCGCTGAGCAATCTGCCTGTCATGGATAGAATCCACGGCAGCGAGCGATACGCGGTTGGGATAATCGGAATGGATCAGATTCTGGATTTGGGGCGCGGTGATATCTGGGGGATAAAAAGCGGCGTTGAAATTGTCGCGGGTGAATATAGAATCAGCAGCGGTTCATATTATTCCATGCTTGTTATAGTTTACAGAAATGAGAACATCGCTGAGAGCAGGTATCAAAGCATCAAGCAAATGTTCAACAACTGGGAGGGATACAAGCCCACGATGATTTCAGCGATTGAGGGCCAGCCGAATGTGTTTCTCGTCCGCACTCCGGATAACGATTACATGGGATTCAGATGGCTGGGTGAGCGGATGGAGGTTTTTTACAACATAAAAAGCCCGAATAATTTCAAGATGATTCTTGAGAAAAATAACAGCATTTCAGTACGCAATCCATCGGAGTAATAAAACAGCCGTATTGACAAGTAAAGCGGCTTCGAGTAAATTTCAATCGGTTTTTAAAAAGGGATTACTTGCCGATATGAATATTGTTCTGCAATCCACATGCCCAGGTGGTGAAATTGGTAAACACGCTAGGTTCAGGATCTAGTGCTTCGCGGCTTGAGGGTTCAAGTCCCTCCCTGGGCATTTCGATTTCTGCAATACAAAAAATGTAACCCGGCATCCCTTCGCCGGGGTTTTTTAGACTTGAAGACACCCCAACCAATGTAATAACATAACCCCATTGAGTTTCCCTAAATCCGATTCAGGAGAAAACAATGAGACATTTCATAATACTGCTGATTCTTCTTGTCCCGACAATCCTTTTCGCAGCGGAGGAAAAGGAGAAAGGTTACATGGGAGTTTATACAGGAGTAGTAACCGACCTTGCCAGTGTTGATGGTGCTCCCGACGCCACTGGCGGAATCCAGGTTTGGGATGTTCGTGAGAACACACCTGCATACAAGGGCGGGTTACGGCGCGGCGATATCATGATAAAAATCGGCGGCCATGTTTTCACCGAGCCGGAAAAAGAAATCGACGCAAAATTTAAAGAAATAATGAAAGGATACGAGCCGGATGACAAACTGCCTGTAACTATTCTCAGAATGGTTGTTACAAAAAAATGTAGTGCAAATGGTTTCGATGTCGATGCTAAAACATATCTGGCTGATCCTGAAGGTTATATCGAGGACATGCCGGATGAGACAGATTTAGAATTAACAGTCCACAAAGAATGGATTATGAAAAAGCTTGTTATAACGTTGGGACGTCGCAACGAAGGCAAATATCCCGGACTCCCTGAAATCGAGGACACCGATTTGGCTGGCATGTTCGAACGTTCCAATTGGGAGCCTTGGGTTGATGAGGTTGTTGACAGGTATGATATCCGCGATGAATACGATGATTTACGTCAGCGCCTGAGGAATCTTCATGCAACAGATGATGGCTACAGATTGCCACTAATAGCGGCAATCCACCGCGATCCATTTTTAGCCGAGTCGATCGCTCACAACCTGACAGATGATTTTTTCAAGACTGATTTAAAACAAATGATGATTATTTCCACTCATTTAACTGGGGAAGAACAGTCATGGGAGTATGATGGAATTTCTGAGTTGTCATTAGATATGGATGCAGATGAATTTGAAGAGTGGTTCGTGTCAAACATGACTCCTCTGGTCGATGAGATAAACGCCGTTTTCGATGTTTTCACGAATGAAGAAAAGGCGTTCTTAATAAAACATCGTTATGAACTAACAGATTCCTTTGCAGAAAGCGTTTACATTCATTCGGATGAGGATTTGGAGCGATTGGAGAGAAACCGTCGAACAATCAAACTTGGCGGTAAAATCGATCAGTCGAATCTATTTGCCATATCTGAAAAGATTGAATGTTGGGTTCTTACAACCTTCTCTCAGGTTTTTCTATGGATGAAGGAACATCCAGATATTAGCATAATAGAAACCGAGTGGGGAAAAATTGGATTTGGTTCGGAAGGTCATGACTGGTGGCGTGATGGTGATTTCAAATTCATATATGATCCCGGTGGCGACGATGTCTATGCTGACGGTACCGCGACAGCCAATTCATTCGATAAACCTATTTCATGGATTATTGACAAGGCAGGTGATGACGCCTATCAGTCAACCTCAGAAAACGGCGCTCAGGGCTGCGGCGCTCCGGGATTGGGATTCCTCATTGATGAAAAAGGAAATGATACGTACATCTGCCAACGTTGGGGACAGGGAACCGGGTTTATGGGAGTTGGATATCTCATAGATGCTTGCGGGAACGATATATACCACGGGACTGAATTTGTGCAGGGAGCTGGTCTTTTTGGATTTGGAATTCTGGTTGATTCATCTGGCAACGACGAATACTACGGATCAATCCACGCGCAAGGAGTCGGATTCACAAACGGCTTAGGTCTTTTATTCGACATGGATGGCAACGACAAAGGCTACGCAACCGGCAAGCATCCCACAAACTACGGCGACCCCGGCATTTTCGATGCCTGGTCGCAAGGCGTTGGAATGGGATTCAGAGGAATCGCGAGCGGTGGAATTGGAATCCTTATTGATGAAGATGGCGATGACAAATGGGAAGCCGGGAATTTCTCGCAGGGTGGCGGTTACTATTACGGCATGGGAATTTTCCGATCATTGGGAGATGGCGATGACACCTACATCGGATCACGCTACGCTCAAGGCTTCTGCGCTCATCAGGCAATAGGAGTATTTATCGAGGATGGCGGAAACGATACATATCTCACACGCCAGGGAGTAAACGCAGGACTCGCATGGGATGAATGTGTAACGGTTTTCATTGATGAAGGCGGCGATGATTACTACAACGGCGGAACCGGATTTTCACTCGGCGCAAGCGCGCATAACTCGTTCATGTTCTGGCTCGATAAAGGCGGAAAGGATGAGTATCACTACTCCGCAGGCCCTGCGCGAGCTGGCGGAAACAGCTATCACGGCGGATACTCACTGAGTTTCTTCATAGACCAGGGTGACGAGCAGGATTTATACACATCGGAGAGGGTGGAAAACGATGTCGAACTCGCGTGGCCTGAATTCGGCATATTCCGCGATGGCGCAGCTGAATTGAAATCACCAACAGAAAAGCCTGTAAAAGAAAAATAAGTAGTCGCCCCTGGGAGCGCCGGAATCTTGCCGGCGCATTGGCGCATAAGCGCCAACTATAAAGGCGTGAACGCCTTTATGCGCCGGCAGGATTCCGGCGCTCCCAGGGGGCAAACAAAAAGGCACCCCGATAATTTGGGGCGCCTATCTATAAATATTATTCCATTTTGGAACTATTCGTCTCCGCCACCAGGTGGGTCATCGTTGACAGGGAACATTTTAAATCTTACGAAATTCCGTCCCCGATCAATAAGAACCGGTCGATCAAAAGGCTCATAACCGGGCTTGCGAGCGTGAAGCATATAGGGACCCGGCTCAATCCTGTTGATGAAGAAAACTCCGAAATCCGTTGTGAAACCATGATACGCAGGCTCAGTTTCATTCGGATGTGTCAGGACAATCCCAACATGGCCAATCGGATGGAACTCGGGATCGCGAACGAGTCCGAGGAGATGTCCCCAGTGTGGCGCTCGCATGAGATAAACATCCTTGAATTGAACAGTGTTTGGATTGATGAACATCTGGAATGACCATGGGAGATAACCGCGATGGAAAACGAGTAATATGGATTCACCCGCGGGGGCGTGAGCAACTCTGTATCTGCCCTGTTCATCGGTGACATCCGCGCCCATCCATTTTCTGTCCTTGTCAATGACAAGAACAATCGCGTTTTTGAGCGGTCTGAACTGGTCGTTTCCATCTTCTCCGCCACCCGGATCGCCGCCATCCGGCGGGTCAGGAATATTCAGAGGTTTCCCAAAAACTCTTCCCGCGACAATGCCTGTTTTAGGCGGCCGTGGAAACTGCATGACCTGTCGTGAATTTGAATCGACGGTTGTCTCATGGAAAATGATGTCATCGTAGCCGAATGCGATTGAGTGCTCACCCGGTTCGACATCAAGGCTGTATGAACCGTCCTCATCGGTGAATCCAACCAATTCGTCATCGACATAAATATCAGCGTAGGGAATCGCGGTTCCCTCAAGCGCGACAAGTTCGCCGCTTGTTCCAACAGTACGGCCTGAGGCTAATGAATCTCCATCATTGACTGCGGGAGTCAATCCTCCAAAATCCGATCCTCCACTACAACCCAGTGCGTAAATGCTGAGCAAAAAGAGGATTAATACAAAAAGTCTGGTACGGGATAACATATCCCACCTCCAGTGTATAATGTGATAAAAACTTAAGGCGGTTCTCAAGTCGGGCACTGGTATGTGTGTTGGATTCTTACATCTTTGTTTGCCACATCTGGTTTTATTTTATGAGGCAAACTGTCTGGTTCTGATTCTTTGGACGAAACCCCAAAAAATATGTTCCAGGAAAATAAAAAAAATCCACCACACGGTGGATTTAAAATGCAACATTTCAAATGGCAGAAAACTGCTGATTATTGGTTAAATCAGCTATTCCCCGGCAGGTTTTTCAGCTTCGGCTTCTTTTTCAGCTGCCTTTTTAGCCTCTTGTTCCTTCCAGGCTTTAAAAATATTCATTGCTTTCGCGATGTCGTCTTCGGATGGCTTATCCTCATCGGTGCCAAGGCCTGTGAGTGTCGCCTCGAATTCCTCGGCAGTCATTGAGGGAAGGTTGTCCAAGAGCTCTTTCAAGCCATCGTCATCGAAGTATTTCCCGAAAGTCTCATTAAGCCAGACAAGTTCAGCGGGAGTTTCGGGTTTTTCAACCGTGGGAAGCGTTTTTGGCGGATTGATATTTATCGGCGGCTTTTTAACAGGCTCGTTGCCGCCACAGCCAATAACAGCCAGAATGAATGCTACTGAAAGCAAAATCGTAATGTATCTTCTCATCATATAATCCTCCATGTAGGGGATGCGTATTTATTGGAAATTCCGGATAATTATACCAGATATGATAATTTAATCAAAGTGTTTTTGGTTCTTTTAAGATGGATATATGATTAACCAAAAGTTTCCAACATCACGCACTTTGGCAGCATCATGCTAAAGCGCCTGTCGGGAAAGGCGCCAATCTGATTTAAACGTCGGGTGCCGCCCATACAGCCGTCTCGGCTTTATGGGTGTCATGTTGCGAATTTACGCATTTCACCCACAAATCACAAAAAGACGTGATTTGTGGGCGGCACCCGAGAGTTATCAGTAAAATAGTATGTTTAAGAATCAACATGCTTTCCCAACAAGCCTCTAAAGCGCAGTGCTATATTATGATAAAATAGCGTCCTCAAATTTGTGTTTTATTATCCTAAGGAAGTTAGCATTCAATCTAATGAAATATTTACATCTCACAAAACTCCTGGTTATTATTGGAATAATCCTGATATCCACCAGCTCGAATGTTAAAGCGAGCGCGAATATCGAAAAGCATGTTCTGTCAAACGGATTGACATTAATTTTAAATGAGCAGCACAGCCGAAAGATTATCTCGTTGTGCCTTTTGGTGGATGGCGGCGCCAGAATTGAAAATCCCGATGTCAGCGGCATTACGCATTTCATAGAGCATCTGGTGTTTCGAGGCCCGACTGAAAATCAGGAGGAGATGGAACTTCGTCGCTCTTTCAGATTGCTGGGTAATTTTACGGGATACACAACCTGCGATTACACCTGTTACGGCTTCACGACAAATCCTGAAAGTTTCGATGTCGCGCTGGATGAATTTGTCGATGGAGTAATGAACCTGACTATTCCGGATAGTGTGATTGAAAAAGAGCGTTCTGTTGTAACAAGGGAAATTCATCAGCGCGGCGACATTCCCAATATCCGACTCTGGGAATTGTTCTATGCAACCGCGTTGAAAGTGCATTCATACCGCCACCCCGTTATCGGTTACGAGGATTTAATCCGCGACCTTGATAATGACATCATTCGCGATTACTACCACGAACACTACAAACCGGACCATCTGGTAATCGCAATCACAGGTGATTTTGATTCGCGCAAAATGGTTTCACGCCTTGAGGGAGCGTTCAGCGCCTATGAATCGAGTGGGATGGATTTTGAACGCGGCATGAATGATCCCGCGCAAACTGAAATTCGCTCACAGGTTGAAAAAGCGGATATCTCTTTCATATCATGCATGATGGGTTATAGAATCCCGCCGGCTAAAGAAACCAGTTCGCCATCGCTGGAGGTTCTTGCGGAAATTCTCGGTGGCGGTGAGGATTCAAAGCTTTATAAAACCCTTAAAACAAATTCAAATCTGGTGGATGAGATTTACTGTTTTACCAACCTCAATCACGATGATGGCTTTTTCATTTTGTATGTAATCGCGCCTGAGGAAAACCTTGATGAAATCCGGGAAATTACATTACAGCAGATAGCGGGTATCATTGAAAATCCGCCATCTGATAATGAAATCAAACGCGCGAAGCAAAGAATAAAAAACGATTACAGTTTCAATCTTCAGACATACTGGGATATATCCGAGCATCTGGCGACATGGGAAATTTATGGCAACCTTGAACAGGGGTTCAATTGGGTTGATTTAATCAAAAATGTTACGCAATCCGATTTGGTTGATGCTGCATCAACTTATCTGAAACCGGATTGTCATACATGGGTCGCGCTTGTCCCGGAGGAAAAGCAAGAAAAGCCAAAGCTTGCGGATGCCGCTTTCGATGAAAAATCTCCGGTGCATGAAATCAAGCCGGGAGAGGTTGTCGCGACAAATCTGCCTAACAGCGCGAAACTGATTTTCAAGTGCGATACTGCCAGCGATATCATAGGAATATCCGTCCTTGCCGGTATGGGGCAGGTTATGGAGGACGAGAACCAGCGCGGTATTGGCGAATTCACAGCCAGAATGCTTCTTAAAGGATGCGCGAATTATGGCTCGACTGAATTCAGGAAAAAATCAGAGGAATTAGGCTGCAGGATTACATCATCAGGCGATCGCGATTTTATTAAAATCCTGTTTGAAATTCACAAGGATAATCTGCTGGATGGCATTGAACTTCTCTCGAATGTGCTGTTCAAACCATCATTTGATGAGGATGAAATAGAACTGGTGCGCGGTGAACTTGTCGCTGAAATCCAGCGAAGAAACAGTGGTTCATTCAGCCTAGCAAACGATGGTTTTTTTACGCAGGTTTATGGCGATACGCCGTATGGCTGTCCGGTTGCGGGCACTGAGGATGCGATTGAATCAATCACCGTTGATGATTTGCATAAATTCCATTCGCTTGCCTTTGCACCAAAAAACATGACAATCGCGGTTGTCGGTGATTTGGATTTTACAAAATCCAAACCGGGATTTGACAGGCTGCTGGGACGTCTCGTGCGAACTGTTCGCCTCGATGAAAATCGTAATTTCGATTATCCCGTAAATGAAATCCCCGCGATGATGAATGAGGAAAAAATCCTCGATTTGCCGCGCTCGCAGGTTTCATTTAACATGGGCTTGATTGGTGTGCCGGCGAATAATCCCGATTACCCAGCTTTGAAAATGCTGGTTCGTGTTCTGGGACTCAGGCTTTTTGACAAGTATGTCTATGAACTCGGCTGGTCATACCGCATGTGGTTCTACATGCCAACCCGACGGGGACCATCGCCGATTATGTTCGAGATGGGGGTCGAAACTGATAAATTCAAACTTGCGCGGGATGGCCTTGTTGAATCGATGCGTGACATAATCGAGAATCCGGTTTCCGATGAGGAATTCGCCAAAACTATCGGATGCCAACTCCAGAGCTTTCATCTGGCAATGCAAAAAAACATCGATATGGCGGAATATCTTGCGTTTTTTGACAAAGTCGGACTCGGTTATGAACATGTCCTTAACTATGATGAAATCTACAGTTCGCTGACTCCGCTGGATTTATCAATAGTTGCGAACAAATATTTCCATCCGGACGGCATGAA
>JAGGVT010000085.1 GCA_021157815.1 bacterium
CAACAGCGGAATACTGCTGTGTTTACTGGGGCTCGACAATACCGCCCGGCAGTTCACAGGTTTCCGACTATCATCACATGATTTCCGCCGGTACAGGTTGTTATGAAATCAGCGATTTTGTTGATCCGAATTTTGATTACACTCCGGGTGATAATTTCTATCATCCGCAAAATACAGTTATTGCAACCGGTGCTGACGACGGCAGTGAAATGGGATGCTTCGGCGGTCCCGATGGCGGCTGGACTCCGCCAAGCCAGATTTATAACTAGGAGAAGCTTTTGGAAAAGCATGGATTTCTGAGGACAGACTTAAGAAGCGGCTTTCGGGCTTGTTGAAAAACCCCCTTTGGGCGTAAACCGTAGGGACGAACCTTGTGTTCGTTCTAAAGGATGCGATAAATACAGGGCGAATACAAGGTCCGCCCCTACAGTACGGGATAAAAAGAGGTTTTCAACAGCCCCTTTCGACGGAATGACAAGGTAATGTCATTCCGGGCTTGACCCGGAATCTATTTTTTCCCTGGCAAATCCATAGTTGCATATATCCCCGCTCATATATATAATCGACTTGATAGGAATGAACTGGCTAATATATTTTTGAGGTAATGCACAATGCAATCTGTTCTAATCGCTGTTGGATCGTTTGTTCTCTACATCATTGCTTATAAAACATACGGGCAATTTCTCGCAAAAAAAATATTCAAACTCGATGATTCCAATATCACCCCGGCGGTCAAGATAAACGACAAAAAGGACTATGTCCCAACCAAACTGGAAGTCCTGTTCGGGCATCATTATACATCAATCGCCGGTACGGGACCAATCGTTGGACCCGCAATCGGAATAATCTGGGGATGGGTTCCGGCGTTAATCTGGATTCTACTCGGCTCAATTTTCATGGGAGCAGTCCACGATTTCGGCGCGCTTGTGGTTTCGGCGCGCAATCAGGGAAAAAGCATAGGTGACATTGCAGGAAAATACATATCGCGGCGAGTGCAAATCATGTTCCTCGTGATTGTATTTCTGCTTCTGTTAATCGTCATCGCGGTTTTCTGTCTTGTAATCGCAAGTTTGTTCTCAATGTACCCTCAATCTGTCATTCCAATATGGATAGAAATACCGATAGCGATGGCTATCGGGCATCTGGTCTATAAAAAGGGGAAAGACGCTCTGAAGTTAAGCCTTATCGGCGTGTTTCTTCTTTACGTTTTTATAGTTGTAGGCGCCTATGTTCCAGTCAAACTACCCGCAATCGGCTCAATTCAGCCACTTGCATCATGGACTATAATTCTGCTGATTTACGCGTTTATCGCATCAGTGATGCCTGTGTGGAAACTGCTTCAACCGAGGGATTATATCAATGGCCATGAGCTTTTTGTCGTTTTGTTTGTTTTAGCTATCGCTGTTTTATTCTCACGTCCGGAGATTGTCGCGCCGGTATATCAGGCGCATCCTGAGGGCGCACCTCCAATATTCCCATTTCTGTTCATAACAATTTCATGTGGAGCGATTTCAGGATTTCATGCCCTGGTTGGTTCGGGGACGTCCAGCAAGCAGATGTCGAAAGAGAGCCATGCAATTGTAATCGGTTACGGCGGAATGCTTCTGGAGGGATTTCTCGCAGTGCTTGTGATTATCGCGGTCGCGGGTGGAATCGGCCTTGCAGGCGGAGACAGCAACCTGACAGGATTCGCCGCATGGAGTGACCATTATTCATCGTGGGGCGCAGCGAAGGGACTCGGCGCGAAAATCGGAGCGTTTGTGAACGGCTCGGCGAAAATGCTTGGATTTATCGGAATCTCCTGGACAATCGCAATTACGGTTATGGGCGTTTTCGTGGCGTCATTCGCATCTACAACTCTCGACACCGCGACAAGACTGCAGCGATATATAATCTCCGAACTCGGTGTGGAACTTCATATCAAGGCGCTGACTAATGTTTATGTTGCAACAGGTGTAGCGGTCGTAACAGCTGGAATCGTGGCGCTTGCTAAAGAGGGCGGCAAGGGCGGTCTGATTCTCTGGCCACTGTTCGGCGCGGCAAACCAGCTCCTCGCATGCCTTGCGCTCATGGTAATAACCGTTTATCTGCGCAAAAAGAAAATACAATCAATTTACACATTCGTCCCCATGCTGATAATGTTCGTAATAACCGGAGTCGCGATGGTTTACAACATGCATAATTTTTACGCTGACGGTTTGAAATCACTGCATCTGCTGGTAATAAGCCTGATTATAATGGTACTCGAAGCCTGGATGATAATTGAATCGTTCGTCTTGCTTTCCAAAAAGACCGATGCTGATGATTTGCAAAGCGCGTAGGTCGGGTCGCTCATTTAATGGGACGATTGAGACTAATTCGCTTATAACCCCGGTGAAGGGACACCGGGTTACATATTCGCGCATAACCCCGGTGAGGGGACACCGGGTAACATGTTGGGGCTAACTTACGCGCTACCCCGGTGAAGAGCCGCAGGTTTACATATTCCGCTTACATATGTTATACTAATATTCAATCTTTTTTGAAAAAAATGAATCGATGAGGTGAATGATGTCACGCACCAATGTTTTTCTAACACTACTTTTCATTACAGCTTTATTTGGATGTTCCTCCTCAAACAATTCGATTATTCCCGGTATGACGCCTGGTTCAGGCAGTTTGGACTCATCCGGCTATGACAGTCTTCCCGTTTTTATATCAGATTTGGATGCTCAGGGCAATCCGGCTGATGGATACGGGATTTTGGGGCTGTTTGAATTGGTCTTTTCAGATGAAAACGCGTCTCTTGTTCCGCTGAGAAAATCGGCATTGGAGGATGTACTTGAGGCTGTTGATATCACCAATTTCCTTTCGTTGGCGCCATGCACAGATTGCGTGAAAATCGCGTCGGTGGAACTTGATCCGGATGGGAATGCGGTCGTTTCAATTGGAATAAAGCATCCATTTGGAGCTGGTGATCCGCTGAAGCCAATATCGGGGCGGAATCGAGCCGACCTGCATGTTTTTAACGTTGAGGGAATAGTTATCTCAAATGCCGCGGGAATATCCTTTCCCGGAATAGGAGCAACCACTGCGGGATTATATTTGAAAAATGCAGATGGCCTAACGGGGTATCTGGATGCGTCACTCGAACGTATATTCGCAACAGATGCTACAGTTCACCCTTATATATTACATTTCGATGATTATTCAGCCGGGAACTTTGATCCGGAATCGCTAACGGGATTCACGAGTGTAACAGATCCACCGCCGTCAGGAAATCTGGTGATGGCTATGGGCAGTGATTGCGACTATCAGGATTACATCTTTGATCTTGATGAAATGGGTAACGTGGATTTTATCATCGCGGTTGGATGTACATACGCTGTCAGTGCAGCGTCAAGATCGGAGAGATTCACGCCTGAATACCGAGTGCCGCAGCATAACAAGAAAGCTGCGAGCGAGGTAAGTGTTGAGATTTTAACCAATGATCTTATAGGTGGCGATGTTGCATCAGAGGCAACTCTGCAGGTTAAGGTCGTTGATGTAAACCACGCGGTACCAGTCGGTACCGAACTTAACGAAATGCGAGCGGACAGTTCTGTTGGTGGTGTGGATGTCATGGTCCCAGGCGTTACATCCAGTGTGGTCAATTTCTCAACGACCCCATTGAGCGGAACAGGACATGACCCGTCTGATCCACTTGTCTTTGAGGGTGTTATCACGAATTCATCCGGTGGTGACGGTGGAAATTATCTCGGGATTGTTAAGGTTATTGACAGTTATATTCCCGGGCAGAATGTCGCGACACTGTTAAACGGAATGGATGGAATAACTCGAGTTGGCCCTGTAGAAAACCCACTTGGCGGCCTATTTCAAATTGATGAATTCGCCACTTACCAGGTTTTCAATATCGAAGTGATATCGTATCAGGTCGAGCCGCAGTTCACATTCACACCGGAGCCATTCTATGATGACATTGGACCTGAAGGCTCTACAGAGGATCCTGTGCCGACCGATTGGGATGTCTATTTCGATGCGTCGCTTTCGGTAGGCGCGACAGCTTATGACTGGGACTTCGATAGTGACGGGACATATGAGTTCGTTGGTGACACTACGCCGTACAGGACCTGGCAGTACGCATATGATTCTGCGGAGACTTATCCGGTCACATACCTTGCTACTTTACGCTTAAACGGAAACGACACATGGACAATTACTCATCCGATTGTGGTTTCGCGAAGCATTTATGTAGATGGCGACTACACCGGTGTTGGAGATGGTTTGCCCGGCTCTCCATACAGCACGATAATGGAAGGCATTAATAATAGCGTGACGGGGTGGACTGTCAGAGTTGATGCCGTTGAGACTGGAAATGGCTACTATGAGGAAGCGGTCGTGTTGGCATCAGGCATTGACCTGGTTGGCGACAACTGGAACGGTGGAACGGGAAAGCCGAAAATACACATAAACAGCAGTGGCGGCTGGAATGTTGTCGTCGATCATATGGTGGGAACTGATGTCTCGGATGTAAAGATCAGCGGTTTCGATCTGACCACAAACGAGTTTGAGATTGAATGGTGGGGTGGGTTGGGCAACGGAAATTTCCAGTTGCTGTATTTGACGGATTGCTCTGATATCGCTGTTACAAACTGCAAATTCGGGACCACAGTCAATGCATGTCGCCTGACAGGTATCCTCGTCAGCGGTGGAACTGATCTCATGATCACGCATAACGAGTTCGTAAACCTCTTCAACACGCGAGACTACAATTGGTCCAGCGGAGTGACAGCCATCGGTCTCAACAATGTCACCAACACTCAAATAAGACACAATGAAATTCATCATATTAACTATCAGAACCGGCATAATTACGGGGATGCCATCATTACTCGTACTCAAGGCATTACTTGTTCCAGCTGTTCGAGCGGTCTCCAGGTGAACAACAACCTTATCTACGACATCTATGATCTCTCAGCAGCGGCTGGAAATTTCATGGGGGTCGCCGGCTATTACTACTACAATTATATAGACGGAGTAACAATCTCTAACAGCCCCGGAGCAGTTGTGGCAAACAACACGATTGACGACTTAAATCCTGTGGGAGCGGCTGGTGATCAGGCAGGTGCGGTCTGGGGTGTGCGTTGTGGTACAGCCACACAAGCTGGAGAATCAATCGTGGTGAAAAACACGATTACGAGCAATCTGGTCGCGACTGAGATCACAACGTACCCGTTGTATCGTGGCGCTGGATTCAATTCTGTTTTTACACTGACTGTCGATTACTCTTGTGTCTATAATCTCGATCTGACTAACGGTGGAAGTGAGTATTATAATCTTGCGGTCAAGGGAACGGGATCATTCGACAATACGGACAATCAGGATCCAAACTATGGCGGTCCGGGACCGACTTTCTATCATGTCGGCAACCTGGCTCTTGTAAGCGATGACGGCAGCGAGATGGGAGCTTTCGGCGGTCCGGACGGGGACTGGATTCCACCCAGCCAGGAGTAGCTGGCTAGCCAGGAACTGACCAGCCAGGAACTGACCAGTCAGGAGGAACTGACTCTTATTTGGCACTTCGACAAAAACAATCCCATCTCGAACAGCGAGATGGGATTTTTCCTGAGCAGTTTTTTATTGTTACACCGGATGGTGTTGTAAAAAGAGGCAGGGGAGAATAATTCCGTTTGACATGCAGCCTGTAACCTGGGAATCCAATTCGGCTTCACTCAGGGCAGGCTTTTTCCGGTGTATGATGCCAAAAGATCCAGGCAGAAATACAAATTCAAGAAATATTAAAAGCGCATAGCCCGTTTTTTACAAACCGGGATAAGAGAGGCTAACTCACGCATAACCCCGGTGAGGGGACACCGGGTTACATATTGGTCGCTAAAGTACGCAATACTCCGGGGAGTGGATGTCGGATTACTAATCCGCATTAATTTGCGGTTGGTTGCCCCGAGTCAAGCTGGTCGATTATCGTTTGGGCGAATTCCACGACTGCGGTGGGGCCGTCGCCGGTTACAATCGAGCCATCGACCTCCACCGATTGTCCTGTGTAGTTCGCTCCAGCCTTTTTTAATGCTGTCGCGGCGCTGGTGTAACTGGTCGCGGTTTTGCCCTTGAGGACTCCGGCGTGCGCCAGTGTCGGCGGGGCAAGGCAGATTGCGCCGAGCAGTTTGTTTTTCTCTATGGTTTCCTTGGCCAGCGAATGGGCTTTCAGGTCGTTCCAGTAAACCTGCGAGCCGACACCGCCAACGAAAATGACAGCGTCGTATTTGTCAATCTCCGCGTTGCTGTAAACGATATCGCTTTCAACACGACTACCCAGCATTCCGCGCGCCCGTCCCTCTTTATCAGCCGCGATGTCAACAGTCGCTCCGGCGTCCTCGAACATTTTCTTTGGGACACTAAGTTCCTCATCGCGATAGCCTTTCGATGCGATAATCATCAGGATTCGCTTATTCTCAAGCTCCCTCATGATATCCTCCGTTTCCATGGGAATCATACGCCACTCATCAGACGTAACGCTCCCTGGATTCATCAAAGAATACGCTTTAACAGAAACATTATAGATACCAAATGGGATTAAGTCAATCTGCTCGTAGCGCCGGCGTCCCGGGCTTGTTGAAAAAGGGATAGATTTTAATGTAACCCGGAATGCCTTTATAAAAAAACATGAATCAATTCTGCAACGTTAGCAGGCATTCCGGGGTTCCGCATAGATAGCCACTTCCCCGGCATGCCTGATTCACTTTATAGATAATTGTTTCTTTAGTTCGGGACGGCATGACTGGGTTACGGGATAAATAGGCTTTTTCAACAGCCCGGGACATCAGCGCTACGATTATTGATGATTTGCTTGTTGAGTTCATTTTTCATATTTCCAATCCTTTAAATACAATGATTAATCCATTTTTCATCCACCAAATAGACGGCGCCGAAATGAAAACCGCTGCAGGAAATGGCATATTTTTAGGATTTTTACTTGTAATAGTGAATTTTTCAGCTATCCTTATTGACATTCATCATGAAATAGCTAAAATACAGCGGGTTTCAGATTCCATCTGAAGCGTTTTTTTTCGTGTGAGATCTCATGCAGAACGTGTGAAGTTTCACAATGTGATTGGATTAGGCATTTCGACAAGTGGATTTGATATCTTGCCGAGTGTTGGATGATGCTTGCAATTAAGGGGTAAAAGGGGGGAATATGCATTTGTGAGCTGATTCATAGTGTACTGACTGGAACACCTTAGGATGGTGGGGAATCACCATACATGATTATGTCATTTATATAAATTATTATTACCCGTCAAGGGTTAAATACTAAAAAGAGAAATTGTTACAACTTTCGGAGGTTGTGTAATGGCTGAAGAGAAATCAATTACCTCAATGATGCACGAGGACAGAGTATTCCCGCCGTCCGCTGAATTCAGCGCGAAGGCGTACATTAAGAATCTTGACGAGCACAAGAAAATATCTGAAGAGGCTGCCAAAGATTTCGAGGCTTTCTGGGCAGAAAAAGCTGAGCAACTTGACTGGTTCAAAAAATGGGACAAGGTTTATGACTGGGATCCGGAAAAAGCCGAGTGCAAATGGTTTGACGGTGGCGAGCTGAACGTATCCTATAACTGCCTCGATCGCCACATCAAAACGGAGAAGAAAGACAAAGTTGCCATAATCTGGCAGGGCGAGCCTGAGGAAGATGTAGTGAAATACACCTATCAAGATCTTTACAACGAAGTAAACAAATTCGCGAACGTACTCAAGAACAACGGCATTCAGAAAGGCGACCGGGTTTGCATTTACATGCCGATGATTCCGCAGCTGGCAATCGCAATGCTTGCATGTACACGAATCGGCGCGGTTCATTCAATCGTTTTCGGCGGTTTCTCCGCTGAGAGTTTGAAGGACAGAGTTCTTGATTCCAAGTGCAAGATTCTTATCACTGCTGATGAGGGTCTCCGCTCAAGCAAACCCATCCCTCTCAAGAAAGCCGCGGACGCATCCCTTGAGAGTGTTGACTGTGTCGATAAAGTGATCGTCTATAAAAGAACCGGCGGCGACATCAACTGGGTTGATGGCCGTGATCTCTGGTGGGACGATGAAATGGCGAAAGCGGATGATTTCTGCGAGCCGGAACACATGAAAGCGGAAGACCCGCTGTTCATTCTTTACACATCAGGAACAACCGGAAAACCCAAGGGTGTTCTTCATACAACCGGTGGATATCTCACCTATGTCTATCAGACAACCAAATGGGTTTTTGATATCAAGGACGAGGATGTATTCTGGTGCACCGCTGATATCGGCTGGATTACCGGACATTCATATATCGTTTATGGCCCTCTTGCGCTTGGCGCGACATCACTTATGTTCGAGGGCGTTCCGAGTTATCCGAAAGCTGACAGGTTCTGGCAGGTTGTTGAAAAGTTTAAAGTCAACATTTTCTACACCGCTCCGACAGCGCTTCGCTCAATGATGCGAGAGGGCGACACCTGGCCGCAGGGAAGAGACCTCTCAAGCCTGAGACTTCTTGGCACGGTTGGCGAGCCGATTAATCCGGAAGCGTGGATGTGGTATTACAATATTATTGGAAAAGGAAATTGCCCGATTGTTGACACATGGTGGCAGACTGAAACAGGCGGAATCCTGATTACAGGTCTTCCCGGTGCGGTCCCAATGAAACCAGGCAGTGCGACGCTTCCGTTCCCCGGCGTTTTCCCGAAAATCGTTCGAGAGGATGGAACCGAGGCTGACGCTAACGAGGGCGGTCTTCTTATGCTCGAACGACCATGGCCGGGTATGATGAGAACAGTTTATGGCGATCATGATCGTTTCAAACAAACTTATTTCTCACGAATCAAAGGCGTATATTTCACCGGTGACAGCGCTCGACGGGATGAGGATGGCTACTACTGGCTGATGGGCCGTATTGATGACGTTATCAACATTTCCGGACACAGAATCGGCACCGCGGAAGTTGAAAGCGCTCTTGTTGCACATCCGAAAGTCGCTGAGGCCGCAGTTGTTCCTATGCCCCACGAAATCAAGGGACAGGGACTCTATGCCTTCGTTACTTTGGTTCAAGGCGTTGAGAAAACCGATGAACTCAAAGCGGAACTCGTAGCGCAGGTTCGAAAAGAGATTGGACCTATCGCGAAACCGGACAAAATTCAGTTCGCGGATGCTCTTCCGAAAACACGTTCTGGCAAGATCATGCGGCGAATCCTGAAAGCTCTTGCAGAGGGCAAGGATTCAGTAGGCGACACAACTACGCTTGCCGACCCGTCAGTTGTTGACATGCTCATCAAAGAGCGACAGTAAACCGAAACAAACCAACGCCCCCCCTAAACGGGGGGCGTTTTATTTTTTTTCTTTTAAATATGCGGGGTCGGGTATATAATATACCCCGCATATATGGGCAAGGGGCTTAAGAGCGTGTCGGGAAAGCATATTGATTCTGAAACATACCATTTTCCTGATAACTCTCGGATGCCGCCCACACATCACGTCTTTTTGTGATTTGTGGGTGATTACTGCGAAGTCATGCGATTTCACCCATAAAGCCGAGACGGCTGTATGGGCGGCACCCAGCGTTTTGAATCAAATTGACACCTTGCACGACAGGCTCGTAAGCCCCTTGTTATTCATTACTAAATAAATCATCTGGAGTTTTACATGGCGGATACAGAGCAGAAAGTATTGAATCGGTGGATGGTCGTCGTAGGTGCGATTCTTATCCAGCTTTGCCTTGGGGCTATTTACGCGTGGTCGGCTTTTACAGGCAAACTGACCGTAGCTACCGAAGCTGGTGGACACTACGGATTCACCACAACGCAAACACAGGCGATATTCTCCGCGGGCCTGGCATCATTTGCAATCATAATGGCGTTTATTGGAGGTCCGTGGCAAAAGAAATCCGGTCCTAAAATCGTTGCTATGACCGGAGGAATTGTACTCGGATTAGGGTATATCCTTGGTGGTATCTTCGGAAATTCCTTTATTATGCAGTTTATATGTATCGGAATAATCGGTGGCGCGGGAATCGGGCTTGCTTATGTTGTCCCGATTGCTGTAGGCGCAAAGTGGTTCCCCGACAAGAAGGGGATGGTTATGGGATTAGCGGTTGCCGGATTCGGATTCGGTGCGACAATCTGGGTTAAACTCGCCGGCTCATGGGGACATCTTCTCGATATGAGCCTTATGGGCTTGCCCGGAGTTCAATCCGTTTTCCTGATTTACGGAATCGCATTCCTGGTAATTGTGCTGATTGGTTCAATCTGGATGGTTAATCCGCCGGATGGATGGTTGCCTGCGGGATATACTCCACCTGTGCCAAAACAGGATGCCGGAGTGTCAACCGACACAAAAGGCTCGGTTGAATTCAATGTTAAGGAAATGTGGTCAACTCCACAATTTTATATGCTCTGGCTTACGTTTATTTTCTCCGCTGGTACAGGATTAATGGTAATTGGCTGCATTAAACTGTTTGGAATCGACGCGCTTCAAGCGTCGTCCGCTAGACTAACCGCGGAGGCAGCGGCGGCGGCAGCCGGTACAGCGATGGCATGGTACGCAATCCTCAACGGGCTTGGCCGTATTGTCTGGGGTACTGTTTCGGATAAACTTGGCAGGAAAATATCGATTTTCCTGATGTCCCTTTTCCAGGGAATTATCATGCTCGTTTTCCTCAAACTTGGCGGAACAGTCGCGGGACTGACAATCGGCGCGTGTATAATCGGATTCAACTTCGGTGGTAACTTTGCATTATTCCCGGCGGCAACAGCGGACTTTTTCGGCAACAAGAATGTCGGGACAAACTACGGCTGGATGTTCACCGCGTACGGTGTCGGCGGAATTATAATGCCTATGATAGCCGGATATTTCAAGGATAAAGCAGGCGGCACAGGCGACCCGGCGGCATGGAGCGCTCCGTTTTTAATCGGTGGTGTGGTTTGTATTATCGCGGCGATTATCTCAATCCTTGCAAAACCGCCGCAGAAGAAAATAACCGGTGAGACAGTAACGGAATAATTCGAATTGAGAGAGATGAATAAAAACAACCCCGGATATCATGTCCGGGGTTTTGTTTATGTTCAGAGTTGACTCATTTATCGTCCCTGAACAAGTCTATTATTACCAACATTAGCTAATTTGTACCGGGTACACATTAAAATTGAGGGATCTTTCTGATTATGGCAAATATACTCAGTTGCTTGTATTAATGCCTGTTTGAGAGAATTCCACAAAACGATGGATTGGGGCAATTTAATTCGTACCGGGTACCAATTAACCACAAGGCGGATTAATCGTTCACGCTAAGCTCTTCGCCTTGTTTGATTATCTTTACGTTTATTTTCGTTTCAACAACTTGTGGTTTGACTGTGATGGCATCGCCGGGTTTAAGGTCAAACTCGTAGTATGATTGGTCGAATTTGTAATGTCGGGGAAGTTTGCTCTCATCGATGATTAAGACATAGTGCCCGGGCGGGAGCGATTCGAAATTGAATCCGCCTTTTTCATCCGTAATTCTGAATTCACCGCCGTTGTCAGAATGCAATTCAACCACGATTTCGAATGGGTCGTCGTTTTCACTTCGAATTGGAAGCGATGCGGCATCAATCCTGCCGGATATAGTGGCAGCGGTTGTGACACCAAAATCAAACAGCATGACACCGCCTTCGACATCCACCTTGACAGGCGTTTGCGGAATTGTGATACGGTTACTCCCGATGTTCTTCAGGTTGACTGTAATCGCATGTTCACCGGGTTTGATTCCCTTGATAGTGTATTTGCCATCCTGGTCGGTCAATGATGCCCTGTCCTTTGTATGAATGAGCACACCGGGAATTCCCTGATTGTCTTTCTCAAGGTCGCGGATATGTCCGGTGATTTGAGCTATGTCATCCCGTCTTTCCAGCTTGATGCTTGTTGGGACTGTATATTCAACCATGACAGCGGTATCGCTTGTATCTTTGCCATTTTTCCGGATCATGGAATGGCGCGCGCGGACTTCAATCTGATTGTCGTTTTTATATTTATATCGAAGCGTGAGAGGTATATATATGCGTCGATATGAATTTCGCACGTTGTCTATATAAACACCGGATGCAATATATGCCCTGTCGGAGAAATCATATTTGAAATTCATGCCTGTTCTGGTTGAACTGCCACGATTAATATCGAAAGAATGGCCCTTGCGATAGCCCATAACCCCTGCAATCTCGAAATCATCGCTGACATCCCATGTGATTGTGCCATTATAGTTTATATGGTCTCTGGAATCCTGTAAAACCAGATCAGTGTTTTTTCCATATTCAAATCTGCCGTTGATGTAGTAATCGCCCCATCGATGGTTGGCGGCTAGTCTGAAGTAATTTTCCTTTGTGTTATATCTTGTTGATTCGAAGATGTTATCGCGGACTGATGAAATGAATTCCACGCTTAAAAGTGTCGAGACGGAGGGGGCGTATGATGTACCCAGCCTGTAATATTCCTCTGAGAGGTCTGATATAAAATCCGTGTAGGATGTTAGATTACGTTGTTGGTTGCGCCAGTTACCGAATAGCTTGATTTTATTGCTGATTGGAACCATTCCGAAACATTCGGTTATGTTCAAATCATGGTAATAACCGCCAAATCCCGGGCTTGTGTTAATATGCCTTGCCATGAACTCGCCATCTTTGTGATTCACCCGCCATTCGATTCGATATGCGTTGTTGCGTCCGGGCATATCAGAATCGACATTGGCCGCATATTCGGCATCGAGATTATAGCTGCTGCCATCGCTGAATTCTCCCCTAAAGCCGACAATGGAGCGGTTATCAGGCGTATGTAACCGCTGTGTGTCAGTATCAGCCAGAAGCAGGTTCACACTTAATTTCTGATTGTCGCTCGGATTCAAACCAAGCGATATGCCGATATCATTCTCATCATCGGGATACCTGTTTGAATGAGCGTAAAATGTTTCCAGTGAGAAGACATCGAATTTTGAATCAAACTTGATGCCTCGCCCACTTTTAGGATTGTCCAGAAGCGGAGTTAGAATATAATGCCCATCCCCAAGGAAAATACTGTAGTCTTCATTGTCATACAACAGATGAATATGCTCATCGTTGGTCAGGAATATCATGCTCTTTTCACGCTCAGGCCCCTGATATAGAAGATCCAGACTGCTGGATTCATCTTGATCCAGCGCGCCGCTCAAACTGACTTCAACCTGGCCATTGAAGTTTACATCATCCCGATTATCAACCACAGCCTTGAATTTAACTTTCCCGGGCAGTTTGAGATACTCCTCGAAATTACCTGAATCGCGCGGGTAAACAATGATCTTTTCAGAGGTTCTTTGTGTGATTGGCTCTGCATTATCGTTAATGGGCATGATATGTGTCTCAAAACCGAAAATGGCATTGGAAACACGATAGATATTTGAGTTAAGGGAAATATCAAGCTGTATGAATGTAAATTCGTTCACATCAAGAGAAAGATGCTCAATATGCAGATTAACAATTCCAACATCGTTGTGGAAAGGAACAATATTAATGCTAACAGGAATGTTGCCGATGTTTTCGATTTTAAATTCCAGACTGTAATCCTCACCCGCCAACGCGGAGTTAATCGCCTGGCTAATTGAGGTTATTTCAATTGCAGGATTTGGAAGTACGGTAACATTGATTTGGTGCTCCTCAATTAAGGAGCCATCAGAGTCGTTTTTCAACTGCAGCATGACGGCATAAGTGTCCGCAAGCGCGTTTTGAGGTATGAAAAAACTGGCAAGCCGCATTATGGAGTCATTTGGCGGGATAGCGATATCACCTGTGCCGGAGACTGACTGCCAGTTGTCAGGAAGTTTGATCGAGATTTTGCGGTTTATTTCCCGGATTCCCGGATTTGTGACAGTCACACCGGTAACAACCAATTCCTTTGGCTGTGTTTGGATGGATTTTGGGCTTGTGATGGAAAGCAATTCAGCGCGCGTGCCAACAGCATAAGCGTTAAAACCTACTGTTGTCAGCAGAAGACATGCAAGTGCGAAGATATATGTAATTCGTGTTATTGCCATTGATTATATCATTCGACGTCGATTTTGAGCTTGTACTCCGCTCCAACAATGTATTCATCTCCATCATCAGTAACAACCAAGGCGACATATTGGCCCGGTTTTAAAACACCCAGGTTTAAATGCTGCCTGATGCTGGTTTCAGGGAAGAGGCGTTTTCTAATACCCGTGAATCTTCCGACAACCGAACCGTCATTGCTGTAAAGGTCAACCCAGACATCAGGCCTGAGCCACCTTTCACCGGTGTTGGACAGGTCAACATTCAAAATTATTTCCTCGTTTTCATCTTTCGCCAATCCTGCCGATGTAAACTCGATTTCCTTTTTCCCTGTACCAGGAATTGATGCGACAATCTGAATGCCGAATCGTACGATTTCCTGAATTGCCACGTTTATGTCGTCTTCGCCATTGATATCAGGTTTGATTTCAGTTGCGATCGGTTCAACGATAATTATGCACCAGTATGTTCCAATGAGTTTTTCATCATCGGGGACAGCCAATGTGTAGTTAATAGTTGCAATGGAATCGGGTGGAATATGAACCAGTGAGCGTTCCAGATTGAGCCAGCCTGTGCATGACCTTTCAAGTGAACCAGGTTTCTTGTAGAAGGTTTCACCATCTGAATTGAAAGAGTAATCCTGAGGTGATATTCTGACAGAAACCTCTTCATTACTGCTTTTATTCTTGATTATTATTTTTCCCTTCGTTTCAAGCCCGGGCTTGATGGAATATTCGTGGGTAAGTTCGCTAATGATGCTTATATCCGCGAACGCTGGAATGGCTGCACTCGTTACCATGAAGAAGATAAACAGGCAGATTGGAAATATGTAGTTTTTGCATTTTAAGTTCATTATTTGACTCCGGTTTTACTATGTATCAACCACAGTGTAGATAATATTTGTGGTGTATGTTCCCGGTGCGATACTTACCGAGACACCACTGATTTTATATTGAATGTCGATTCCGGTGACATCATCAGTACCAGTGAAGAACTGCTGGTCGACACCGGATAGCTGAAGATAAGTTGTTCCGCCTGCTGTTGAGCCACCGCTACCGCTGGATGTTCTTTTTACATGGACATACATATCCGAAGACCATGAGATATCAGATTTTCGAATGTCAATTCTCCATGCATCCCCACCGCCCAGTGTGTTGGCGATATCAACAATTACCTGGTCAACTGCGCTTTCATATTCAGATTCAAGGTCAGAGCCGGGACCGGCGGAAAGATCGAGAACATCGATGTTTTCTGTCCAGCTTCCGGTCAGTGTTATGTCAATCGAATGGACAGGTGATGTGGCAAATACCACAAGGATACTCAAAAGAACTATTTTGAGAATTCTGGACAAGTAATCGCGTCCTTAAAAATAATTTACCGGATAAAAATATGAAATATCCGGTGGACTTTAAAACTCATTAAGTCTATCGGCAAGATGAGGAGGTAAATTGATGTATATATATAGAGAAAAGTTTCCCGAGACCTCCGAAAAAGAAAAAAATGATGCTGGTTTGCGTAATCGGCAAGAGTAGATTCCGGGTCAAGGAAGCTGACTTAGAACATATATAGTTTGTCATTCCGACCATCTTCCTCCCTCCGGTCGTCAGATGTCGGAATGACGATTGAACAGATTTTGTTTTTTAGAGGCTCTGGAAGATAAAAGATGCCTGAAAAAGCAAAACCGGAAGACTATGAAATGTCTTCCGGCACAAAATCAGATTTATATCAGGTATTTGGCGGGATACGGCTCCCTCTTACTGGTCGGTCAATGTGTATGTGACAGTATAAACATGATCACCGAGAACGGCGCTAGATGTAGCTGTTGCATCATAGGTCAGTGTCTCGTCGGCATCATTACATTGTATGAGTGCGGTAATCACGTCAGTTGCGCTGGCTGCGATTAATGTTACCTTCCCGGCGCTTGTTCCGCTGGTACTCGTTACAGTTGCTTCGAGTGTGAGACCTACTTCACCATTTGTCACGGTATATTGTCCTGTAATCTTTTTATTCGTGGAGCTGTTTGTAGTGTAGGACAACGTGGATGTGGCGTCTGTCTCGGTGTTTGGCGGCTGACCGGCAGTTGCGGAATCGATTGTGATTGTAATATTTCCCGACACAGCAAGTTCGTTGATTGCGGATACGGTAACAGTCACATCATGATTATCAGTATTGGCTGCCATAAGTGGGCATGTCATCATCATGACGATGAAAATCCCAAGTAGAATTCTTGTTACGAGTTTCATTCTATTGCTCCCTCGTCTTTTAATGTTTCAGTATTTGTTAAAAAATACCTAATCAACAATAATTTCATGCCAACTAATATGAAATATTCCAGTATTTTAAAGATATACGCAAAAAATCTGCTGTTAATGCGATTTGAAGAGACTTAACCGGATTTAATAAACACGCCGGAAATGCTGATTGTAGTTCATATTGGGGCTGTTGGAAAAGTCAGATAAATAATGATGAACCGCAGACCGGGAATCCATTTCCCAGGCTACAATTTATGGCGCTTCAATAAACTGTGTGGGTTATTTGCCCCCCCCGTAAAAAAAGGGGCATTCCCCGATAACGGGGTACGTCCACATGAGGCTTCAAATCAAATGTTATCAATATACTATGCTGTAACCCCTTATTTATACTGTGTTTATTCACTTTGTTGGGACATTCCCCTTTTTTTACTCAATCCAAACTCAACCCACACGATTTATTGAAGAGCCATATTTATAATGCCGGTAATATTATGCATTATACTGATATTTTATGTAATTCATAATTTTACCAGTGCTGATCACCAGAGTTATTGTACAGAGAAGAATTATTCAATATTTCAGGATAATAATGAAAACGTAATAATCCTGGGTTGTGCCGGCAGCGCTGAAACATGTGAAATACGCATCATAGACCCCGTTACTTTAGAGCTTTTAAAAACTATCCCCATTGATGGATTATTGGAAAGAGCTATTAGTATTGAGAATGGGGAAACAATTTTAGCTTTAATATCTGAGGTAGATGGACTTATGGACACTCAGGACGGGAAACTCGTTAAAATAGATTATGAAACAGGAGATTATCTTGATGAGTATGGATTTCCTGACAGGATGGCTATGGCAATGTCTGTTGATAGCTCGCGTGAGCATGTATATGTAACTGCGGGTTTTGTTCTAGAATATGAGGAAACTCCCTCTCTTTTACTCAAATTTAACATTGCTGATTTATCAGTTGAAACCACTACAGTTATCGGAGAAATTGCTGAAAAACTTGAGATATGCAACGATGACCAAAAACTATATACTTCTTATGATGGTGTGAAGATTCGCTATGATTATATTAATTATAGAGCGGCTAATACCGAATACTATTATGAAATTACAGTGCATCAAACAAGCGATCTGAATAAAGTCGCTGCAATTGAAACTTCAATTTCACCCCGCACTTTGAAAATGGGTTACGATAACAGGTTGTTTGTTGGAAATGGTGCACCAGCAATTGAGGGTTTCGATTATGCGCTTTTAGTTATTGATACGCAAACAGATCAGATTATTGGCACTTATGGTTTTGGACCAGATGATTCAGAGGGTATTAATCTCATGGGATTAAACCCATTAAGCCATACATTATATTGTACGACATTCGAATATGGTCATTATGATCCGGAATTTGATATGGTAGGATATCTTCCTTCCAGTCAAATTTTAAAAATAAATCTGGATGACTATTCACATGAATTTATCTCTGAATGCCTTGATCAAAAATGGCAATTAGCAGTTTCTTATGACCAGGATTTCTGTAGAATATTCTGCACATCAGAAACAGCTCCAAATAATGTATTCTACATTGATCAATAAAGCTATCAACCATAGTTAATGAAAAAGGAAACAGGTACATTCAATTCTGTGCTACAAAATAATCCCACAGGTTAATCGATGTGACCTAATGATGGAATGGGATCATTGGAGTATTTCACCCATTGCGAATCTTAATCCGGTCGGCGCTGACGAATACGATAACAAATATGACCTGCAAGTGGACACTCTTTGTGGTGGTCAAGCAATTGTTTATCCTCATCCCTCGACGTTGGGTTTCAGGATGGAATTAAACAACCTTGACCCCGCCGACGGGATTGAAACAGTTGCGCTTGAAAGGGAATACAGCTATGGTTTGGATGTGTCTTTCTGGGCTGACTGCACAACGGGGAAACGTTATGGTGACCCGGAAGGCAGCAATTATGAAACCTGGATTGCGAATAAACATTTCTCCTTCAGCGAGTCATTCGACTGCCTGCTCCCTGAGTTCGATGAAGAACCGATTGTCCTTTACGGCGATGAGGCGGCGGAATTCATCCATTATGGATTGATGGGAGGGCTTGATCCCGAGCCGCCTAATCCGCCAAACCCGCCTATTTGGCCAACGAGTATCCCAATGGCTGGTGAGGGTGTAAATGGTGATTTGTATTGCTATGGTGCCAATCGTTTCGATTACAGCATACTAATGGAAGACCTTATGGCGCACAATTGCGATCTGTTTATTGTCACG
>JAGGVT010000153.1 GCA_021157815.1 bacterium
ATTTAGATAAGCGGGGTTGATAAAGTATTTCAAATGTGGTATTAAGAAATTGAAAGCCTATACATATTTACATGTATAGCCATAGGCTACCCGTAAAAGGGTAGCCTTAAAATTTGGAATGAACGCAAATGTCTATAAATTGCCACCTGTGCCGATTTACCATGATTCAGAATCCGTGTCTTTATCGCTTATCGAAATGGATTCCGGATCAAGCCCGGAATGACAACGAGTTCAATCGCGGATTTAGGGTTAATGTTAAGTCTTTACGTCAAACACAAAACTAGTGTATAATCTGAATGGGTAACATGGCGCTTAACGCAATTCAACTATTCGTTTCCCTTCTCGATAATAATTAAAGGCAGGTGATATACAATGGCTAAACGTCCCAGACCATATATTATCGTAGATGAAGCAAATAATATCCTGGAAATATATCTTTCCTATGTTTTACAAAGTGAGGACAGTTGGCACTTTGCCGAATGTCCGGAATTGCAAATTGCCGACCAGGGTAAAACACAAAGAGAAGCGATTGAAAATCTCCAGAAAATGGTTGTTGAGGTCTTGCTTGAGGCGATTCAAACTGGCAATCTTAATCGCATGTTATCAGATTTGGGATTCAGGAAATCAACTATCCATCAAAGAAAGCAATTCAGTTCGACCTTTGGCGATTATGAAGAAATGCATCCAATGAGTATAAATGTACCCATTCCGCCAGAAGTTCAAATGGCTTCTACTGCGTGATTTTCATTGCCTGGAAAAAAGAAAAAATCCGGTATCGGACGAGTTGCCCCTCAAAAAGCCAGAATCCTGGTTAAAGTTTTTAATAAGATTGGATATCATAAAACCAGGCAAAAGGGCTCGCATATTATCATGCGAAAGGAAAATATTAGCCGTCCTTTACCTATTCCAAACCATCCCGGCGAGGATGTACATCCCAGAATGATTGAACGTCTCTACAAACAGGCTGGTATTACCAGGGAAAAATATTTGCAGATCCTGAGTGAGCTTTAATCACAAATTAATAAAAAAAACAGCGCGATTACCGCGCTGTTTACATTCTATGGCATATATTTGCGATGCTTATATATCCGCCGACTTAAATCAATTCGGAGTCAATTGCATTCGCTGGCGCAGGCGATAAACCGCCTCGGAGTGAAGCTGGCAGACTCTGGATTCGCTGACTCCAAGCACCGCGCCGATTTCCTTGAGGGTTTTATCCTCGTAGTAATACATCGCGAGCGTGATCTTCTGCTTCTCCGGCAGTTCGGAGATAGCATGAGTCAGTTCAGCCTCGATATTCTTGCGGTCCAATTCCTCAGCCGGATTTCGATTCAAATCCCGGATCGTATCGCCAAGAGGGGTCGAACCCTCCTCATCCTGGATTGTGTTCTCCTTGTCAAGAGGAATGACATAAGACGAGGAGCTTTTCCAGACAATCTTGTTAACCTCATCATGCGTGATTTTCAACTCGCTTGCGAGTTCGGATGTTGTCGGCACTCTATTTGTGCGCTGGCGAATTTTCTCGCTCGCCTCCTCAAGCTGAACTGTTTTCTTTCTCAACGGCCTGGAAAGAAGGTCCTGTTTGCGAAGGTAGTCAAAAATCGCGCCTTTGATTCGATAACTCGCGTATGTTTCGAATTTGACTTCCTTCGACTGGTCAAACCTGTCGAGCGCTTTGAGCATGCCAAGTACGCCTATCGATTCAAGGTCGCCTGATTCAACATGCGATGGCAGCCCAATGGAGATTCTGCCTACTATGTAATTAACAAGTGGCAGATAATGCAGAGCGAGGTCTTCCTTGGCCTTCGGCTCGCGGGTGTTTAGGAATCGTTCCCATGTCAGTTTTAGCTGGACCTCCTTGTCCTGCCTGACTAGTGTTGATGTAGTCATATGCTTAGGTCCATTTACCGGTGATTGGTAACTTCCCGTTCATACGGGGGGTTCGTTTTAGTTGGACATCGGATTAATCAAATCTTTCGTTTCTTCAGATATTCTTGTCTGATACTCAAGTATTTAATTTTCTCCAATGCAATCCCTTTAAACTCAACCCAACTTAAAGTCGTGATATGAAGTTAAATCGTGAACCTAAAAATGGGGAAAGTTAGCAGGTTAGTAAGTTGGTAAGTTAGCAGGTTAGTAAGTTAGTAAGTTAGCAGGTTAGCAGGTTAGTGGGGATTAATGAAAAGGATGATATTATGAAATGATGCCTGTCGTAGAGGCGCCGCTTGTAACGCGCTTGCTGCACCCTGTCTTTCGCTGCTTGGTGAGTGACAGCAAACAGAAGCGCTGCTTGGAAGCTGTCTCAAAACCTATATTTTTCTGTTATCCTGAGCGAAGCGAAGGATCTCTCCTCGACGGCGTGGGTTAATATCATCTGGTTTAATCATCAACATAGCAACTTATAGATTCTTCGCTGCGCTCAGAATGACAATGTTTCGCACATAATTCTATGTTATGAGACACCCTCCACACTGTGCCCCTACAAGCCTACCTGTACTGAGCCTGTCGAAGTTCTAACTTACTAACGTACTAACAGTTTTTTCTCTCTCCATATACAAAACTCGCCCACAATATTCCTTTTGACACCTAACACCTTATCAACTATAGTATTAATCACATTTAACACTTCGGTAATTGTGAATTTACTTAGATTCAAGTCGGAGGGACTTATGCGCTTGATACCATTTGTAGCAACCGTAATCGCAATCGTGATTATTCTCATTTCCGGATGCTCAGGCGGAAATCCGGTTACCACGGATTCAGATAATCCGTTGCCTGAACAATTGAATTATGCCAATTCAGAATCCGGGAATAACCTAACCGGGATAATGGGCCCCTATGAACTCATCCTTGATGCCGATTCCCAAACTGCGGAGTTGACATCGAAACGCCAATCCGCAATCGGTGAAAGTTACATTGTGAGTGGCAGGAGCTATTTCGTAACACAGCCCTGCTCGGATTGTCTGGTTATTAAGGGAATGAGCTATGATTGCGGTGCGGTATGTGTCAACTTCGGGATAAAGCATCCGTTCGAACCGGGATCCGCCTTACAGGGTCCGCCATCGGGAAAGAACAGGCTGGATCTTGATATTTTTGATGCCGCTCTCGTTGTGAAGCCCAATGGCTTAATGCCGTCAACCTATCCATTAACTAATGCAACTATTCATAACGTGATTACCGGCGCTGACGGTTACTCAACTGAACTCGCGAATGTTATCGGGGAATCGTATGCGTTGCCATATGTCCTTGCGGTTGATGATAGCACTGCTGTTCCCCCGGCAAGCACATATAATGAATTCGCGATGGGTTCGGAAGCGGAATTCGATGTCCTTTTCCCAATTCCCCCTGGCAGCAGTCTCCAGTTTGATCTATATCTTACCTTTGCATATGGATTCAGTGCGGTACTGGAAGACAGGTTTGATCCGCAATATTCCAATCCCGAATTTAACCGAAAAGCCGCGTGGAAAGTGAATGTTACGCCACCATCTGGATGGTTAAGTTTCGACAGCGAAACACCAACCTGGGTGGAAGTCAAAGTTTACGACTGGCAGATCGGAGCGAATGTTGATACAGCGTTGACAAATCCTACTGATATATATTCAGCATCAGATGTCGATAGCGTTTCAATTGAAATTCTCGGAATGAACCCGACCCTGATATCAGTCCCCGGAAGCAGCGCTATTTCCGGGACCGGGATGCCTGATGATCCGCTCGTTTACCAGATTCCCATCAGAAACGAAAACCTGATAGCATCGGGAAATTATATCGGTCTGGTAAAAGTAACTGATCAGCGCACCCCCCAGCTTCCGGAATCAGGACGGGATTTCATTATCCATACCCCTGACGGCAAAGCTCGTGATTTCCATGAAATGCCTGAATATGCGACTTACCAGACATTCCCAGCGATAGTATCCGACGTTATTAATTTCAATCCGGTAGATGTTACTCCTCCCGGATTGCATTTCTATCCCATCGATATCTGCATTGATGGCAATTACGCCTATACCGCGGGTGAAATACACGGGGTTCATATATTCGATATCAGCAATCCGGAAAACCCAGTTTGGGTACATAAAATTGATACAGATGGATATCCGAACAGGATATTCATTGTGGGTAACTATGCGTGTGTCACCGATGAGAAAGGATTGAATATAATTGATATCTCAAATCCGGAGATTGCAGAAATTATTGGATACGTTGAAACATCTGATGACTGCTTCGATGTTTATGTCGAAGGCACAACGGCGTATGTGGCAGATGAAGAGGACGGATTACAAATAATTGATGTTTCAGACCCGACAACGCCAGCAATCATCAATTCAGTTGACACTGACGGACAGGCTTTATCAGTTTGCATTTCCGGTGATTACGCATATATCGCCGATTATGACTACGGAGTATCTGTAATAGATATTTCCGATCACATGACAGCATCAGTTGTACATCAAATCTCAACAGCCTCTGATGCTTTCTATGTTGTTGTTCGAGGCAATTACCTTTATGTAGGTACTGATGATGATTTTGAGGTCTGGGATATCAGCACGCCAACTGCTGCAACCAATGTAAATACCATCTCTCTCAGTGATCCCTTCACTATTCATCTTGATGGTGATTACGCATACGTTGCTAATGGTTCCTACGGTGGTATGGCTGTTATAGATATTTCATCTCCCGGATTGGAAAGCGTTGTGAAGGTCGTAGATACTCCCGGCAATACCTGTGATGTTTTCACGCAAAATGGATATGCCTATCTTATTGATTACAGGACCGCACTCCATGTGATTGATGTCGATCCATTGGCGCAGGCGGATATTATCAACACGACTCGCACGATCAATAGAGCAAGCAGTGTAACGGTATCGGGTGAATATGCCTATGTATCAAATGGCAGACACATTTTGTATATCCTCGACATCGCCCCTCCCGGTGCTGCCGAAATTATCAACACGGTGGAGTCAAATGGTTACTGCTACGATGTTGAAATATACCAGAACTACGCGTACGTTGCCGCTCAAAGCGGAGGAATGGAGATCGTGGACATCTCAGATCCTTACAACGCGCAGATCGTTAACACGATCACTGGCCTGAACAATCCTTATGCTCTTGATATTTACAACAATTATTTATATGCCTGTGAGATGTCGGTTGGAATACAAATCATGGACCTGATTTTACCAACAGCGCCAAACCAGGTAAATACAGTACTCACCACCCTTCCGCTTGCAGTTCATGCGGATGGGAATTATGCCTGTGTTGCTGATGCTACCACTGGGATAAAGATTATCGATATCACTGACCCATCAACAGGAGGTGTTGTTGGTTCCTGCAACACGGATGGCAGCGCGCAGGGAATCTTTATATATAACGGATACGCTTATGTCAGTGACTGGGATGAAGGAGTTGCCGTGGTTGATATTGCCCCACCAGGTTCAGCATCTGTGACTGACAAACTCGCCCTGCCGGGGGACACCTACGCTGTGGTGGTTAAATACGGCTACGCATTCGTTGCAAACACCAATGATAATCTCGTGATAGTAGATATTGATCCTCCGGGAACACTGGAATTAGTGGCAACGTTCGATACAATCGGGAGCGGAGCAGATGTCGTCGTGGAGGACGGATACGCCTATCTCGCATCAGGTCATGGTGGCCTTCGGATAATCGATCTGTGGTAGATCGCCATTAAAAAAGCAAAAGATGCCTGTGTAGCCAGTAATATTGGGCATCTTAAAAGGGGACTGACCCCTTTGGTAGTAACCCACTTGGTTTACTAATCCCTGCACCACACCACCAAATTATATTTTTAAATTCCTTATTAAATTTAGATGCATAATCCTTAATAATAGGTGGAAGTGTTTCCAATGATATATCCATTCTGAATTACCTCTATAAAAATTGCTACTTTATGCTCATTTAATTATAAGCAATCTATAATCTGTAATCCTAGTCACATTTTCTTAGGCTTTTGTCACCTTCCCTTTAATTATTTTGAGTGCCATCGAGTTGTAAATCAAGCGTATAAAAGGTCTCTGTCCCGAATGTCACTCGGTTAAGCAGTATAGCCAATTTCAATTAGTTTACGTTCTAATTTTCTAGGTATGTTCAATAA
>JAGGVT010000206.1 GCA_021157815.1 bacterium
CCCGCGAGCGGGGAGGGAGAATGTTGCCCCTTCCCTTCGCAAGTATATAGACAGAATATATTGTTCAACAATGCGAAAAACATTTCCCCCCGCTTGCGGGGGTGTACAAACCGGGGACATGAGATATAAAGAAGCCTTCAAATATAAACACCCCTTGACAAACCTGTCAGATTAGTGTAAATAATAATAGGAATCATTACTAATTAATATTTCTCGCACTGCAAAGGAGAAGAAATGTCAGAACTGGTTACAAAAGAAGCTCCTGATTTCGTGGCTCAGGCGGTCATGCCTGACAACACGATTCAGGAATTGAAGTTGTCAGACTACAGGGGCAGGCACGTTGTCTTGTTTTTCTACCCATTGGATTTCACATTCGTATGCCCATCTGAAATTATCGCTTTCGACAAGGCGCTTTCGAAATTCAAGGAACGAAACTGCGAGGTGATAGGCGTGTCGGTCGATTCGGAATACTCACACTTCGCGTGGAAAAACACATCGCACAACGAGGGCGGAATCGGGAATATTCAATTCCCGCTAGTTGCTGACCTGACCAAAAAGATTTCAGAATCATACGGCATATTGCTCAATGATTCGGTGGCTCTAAGGGGATTGTTTCTTATCGACAGGGAGGGAATTGTTCGTCACGCTGTGATAAATGATATTCCACTCGGAAGGAACGTAGAGGAGACTCTGAGAATGGTGGATGCTCTTCAATTTTTCGAGGAGCACGGAGAGGTATGTCCGGCGAACTGGAAACCCGGCGAGGATGCCATGAAACCTACCGCTGACGGTGTAGCCGAATACCTCGAAAAACATGCGGATAATTAAATGAAACTCCTATAGCAGACAGAGTGGGCAGACAACATGCAATGGTCCTGGGGGGCTGTCCACTCTGATATTCTTTAGATAAAGCTGGATTTTCTATAGGATATCTGTTATAGAAAAGTGGAGATATTGGGATAAATAGTATCCATTTGGTAAAAACAATTAACTAAAGATTCCGTTCACAATGCCAAAAGGGAAAAAACAGAGAATTACACGCCAAAGGAAAGTAATTCTTGAGGAACTCAGGAAGGTAACATCGCATCCCACCGCTGATGAAATCTACCAGATGGTGAAAAAACGCCTTCCAAAAATCAGCCTTGGTACGGTGTATCGCAATCTTGAGGTTCTTTCAAAGTCGGGGGAAATTCAGAAAATCGATGTGGATGAAAACCGCCTTCGATATGACGGCAACCCCAAAGAGCATTATCACATAAAGTGCATTATATGCGGCCGTGTTGATGATCTTCACGATTTACCCGATTTTAAAATGGAAAAGAAAACAAGTACGATCACAGATTGGGAAATTACCGGACACAGGCTGGACTTTTTTGGTATCTGCCCAGCCTGCTTAAAAGCCGGAAGGAAACGCTGAGCGTTTAACGCCAACTGTGATTAACAAACTGCTTGAAATAGCAATTGCATTTTGGGATGTTCTCGGCGAGATGTCGCCGTACCTGCTTCTGGGATTTATTTTCGCCGGTTTTTTGTATGTCTATATTCCAACGAGTTTCGTGGAAAAGCATCTTGGGGGGAGAGGAATATTATCCACGATTAAGGCATCCGCGTTTGGCGTGCCTCTACCACTGTGTTCATGCGGCGTGATTCCCGTTGCCGCATCGCTGCGGCGAAGCGGCGCAAGCCGCGGCGCGACAACCGCGTTTCTCATTTCGACTCCACAGACAGGCGTTGACAGCATCCTTGTTACTTTCAGCCTGCTGGGAATCGTATTCGCAATTTTCAGGCCTGTCATGGCACTTCTCAACGGTATTCTGGGAGGTTGGATTATTGAGATTGCGGCTGGATATTCAGATTTAACCAGCGAGGATATTGTATCAAACGCTGATTCGAACTGTGGATGCGACCATTCACGCGATACTGAACATGAACATGGACACGAACATAAAACCGAAAGCAAATTGGTAAGCGCGATTAAATATGGATTCATAGAACTACCAGCCGATATCGGAAAAGCTTTGTTAATCGGGCTTTTCATATCGGGGATTATATCCGCCATGGTGCCGGGGAATTATTTCGCCGATATGCTCGGTGCGGGCATTGGCTCGATGCTTGTCATGATGATTATTGGAATTCCGGTTTATGTCTGCGCGACAGCATCGGTGCCTGTTGCCGCGGCGCTTATTGCAGCGGGAATCTCACCCGGAGCCGCGCTGGTCTTTCTTATGACCGGGCCCGCGACCAACGCGGCTACAATCGCTGTAACATGGCGAACGATGGGAAAAAGAACAGCGGTGATTTATCTTGCGGTTGTTGCTATTACAGCTATTGCCTCCGGATTGCTTCTTGATTATATTTTCACTCGCAGCGGCGCAACAGCATCCGCCGCGATGCCGTGGATGTTCCCTTTCTGGTTTAAATCGCTCTGCTCTGTCATTATGCTTGGGATTCTATTGTATTCTTTTATTTTTAAATCACATGTAGAGGATATTCCCGCAATGGATGAAGGAAAAGAAAGAGCAACGATTCAAATATCCGGCATGACCTGTTCTCATTGCGTTAGGAATGTAACGCATGCGATTGGTGGAATAAAAGGAGTTGAGGATGTTGTTGTTGATTTGAAATCAGGCAGCGCTGTTTTAACAGGTTTGGAATTAAATATCAGCGCAATAAAGCAGGCTGTTGAGGAACTCGGGTATAGGGTGGATGTTTAATGTAAAATTGCCAGTGTCCGGTTAATGAGCAACCAAGATGAAATCACTTAATAACCGAGCCCCGAACGTAAGAGCCTGTCGGGAAAGCATGTTTATTTATAAACTTGAGACCGTTGCATAAAAGATATTTCTGTTGGAATCCGCAAAAAAGGGGACAGTCCACAAGGGCTTCAAGCGTGATGATTTCAACAGACATTGTTCTAAATCCTAGTGTTTATCGCATTTACAAATCTGGTTGGGACAATCCCCTTTTTTGCTCAGTATTGTGGATTTAACCTAATATCATTCAATCTGTTGTTTTGCAACGGTCTCAACTTACAATTCTCCTGACAACTTTCGGGTGCCGCCCACACATCACGTCTTTTTGTGATTTGTGGGTGAAATGCGTAACTTCGTAACATGTCACCCATAAAGCCGAGACGGCTGTATGGGCGGCACCCGGGTTTTATATAGGGAATTTAAATAGCAAGTTATGTAGCCCGGCATCCCCTTGCCGGGGTTTTCCTTTTCAAAACAATAAAAAGCCCGGGACTATGTCCCGGACCTAACCCTGAGGAGTTATGCGGATTTCTCAAACCAGTAAGTAAAAGCCTTTATCAGAAGGTTGGATGACTTACCGGTGGTTATCCGTTTATGCAAGGCAATGTATCCTAAATCTAATGCAAATTAATCTTCACTTCGCCTTCTTCAATCCTGATTTCAAGCGATTTATCATTTTCAGTTCTTTTCATAATAATGCTGAACTCGTTGCTCCACTTGTCGCCGTATTTATCATCCAGCCTTGATGATAATTTCTTTTCAGCAACCCAGACTGGTATTTTGCCGCGCATGATGTCATCGATTTCCTGTTCAGTTATTATGCCATCACGTATTAGATTGAATTTGTTTGATGAGCTGACGCTTTGTTCATCCGGGTGTGTAACAACAACCGAGCCTGAACCGATATTTGTTGACGATTGGTTATCCATATTAATTAAAACATTCTCGCCAATAATTTTAATGGAAATGATTTTTCCATTTCGAATTAAGGCTATATTTCGATTGCCGGTTGGATCATTCTGCTTATTGATACGCTTCCGAATTATCTTCTCAAGTTCAGATGGTTTGAGCACACCGTCTGCAAGAGCCTTAATTTCAGCCTCTGTAACAAATTCGTGCAGAAGACAATCTTCCTGTTGCTGGAAAACAGGCGCGGGAAAAATATTGGAATTTTCATCCTCGGATGTCGAATCGAAATGTCTAAGTACTATTTCCCTTTCAGATTGAAGTTGCTCTTTCCATTTCAACATATCCTTGTAGTCATCGTTATCCTCCAATTCACGGTTGCGCGGTGTTTTAATTCGTATATTATTAATGGGCGGCGATGTCAAATCGACATTAACATCGTTGTCTTTTATTGTTATTTCCGCCCTCTTCTTTCCCCTGTAAACCTCAATAACAAAAGTTTCTTTATTATTCTCCCTGAGTCTGCCGCTAATAATCGATTCAAGCTCATCAGGTTCTATTGCCCCACTCAGAAGGTCATCAATCTCAGCCGATTTAATCACATCATCAGCTCCGTTAAGGTTTACATTTTTACCGGACCCGTGAATGATGGAGATTTTACGTCCGCCAATGGAATGTGGCTCAAACAGATTATCCGAATTGCCAATTATTATTCTCGTTGTTCCGTTATCGAAATCGAACTTAACAAGATCATCGAGATTAAGTTCCTCAACATTAATTCCCCCATTAACAAGAATTTCCTTGATGCCGTTACGGAATTCAGCAAACGGATTTTTTAAAACACTTAAATCCTCCAGCTGCCCTCCGCCCTCCTGCATCAATATTGTTGTTAAATCCATAGTTGCATTAGCTGACGAAGTAATTTCGTTGATATTGTTGATAAGTTCGCGAATACGAGAAAGGTTAGCGTCGATTATATTCTGAATTTTCTCGCTTTCCTCTTCAACCCTTTTCAAACTATTTCCAACCTGAGTGATGCTTTTGGGGAGAATATCTGACACAATCCTGCGGATTTCATCATCTTCAATAGTATCCGGCTTGCGCGCGACAATCATTTTAAAAGCGTTTTGCTGAAGTTCTTCTTTAAGTGGGCATATCGAGACTTCTCCACGCGCGAACGATGGATAATGCTTAAGCAGGGAATCGTAGATATCCGCGATATCAATCGCTTCATCCGTTTTTATGTCAATAGAGAGACTTTCCAGCGCATCGGATTCCATCTGGATTGCCCAGGATATTTTTCTTTGACTGTCGGGATCAGATAGAGTTTGTGTAAGGGTATCATTGAGTTTCGAATAAAATTCATTGATATTCATTGACTGGGATTTTTCCAGAGGAGGATTGAAGTCAATTCTAAGGTTGGCGCCGTTTGTGTGGGAGTAAGAGAAATTCAGGTTCGAAAGTCCGACTATAATAACCAGCAGCAGCATTGTTACCCACGCGGCTCGCATCGGCTTAACATGGAAATTCTCCAGCCATCTCGATTTGGGCGACCTGTATGACCGAACGGCGACCGCAAGACGTCCAAATGCATTGATGCTTTCCTCACGATACTTGTTGTAATCAAGTGACTTCAAATCGTCCGTTATCGCTTTTTCCCGCTTATAAAATTCCTTGCAATCCGGACATGATTCAATATGCTGTCCGAGCAGGTTCTCATCCGAAGGTGAAATGCCTCCGGCGAATTTATCTCTTATCAGTTTAAGCGCTTTGTCACAGTTCATATTCACACCATTTTGTTCGTTGCGGAAAAGTGATGTTCTTTTCCGCGTTTATTAAAAACTGTTTCAAGTAATAAACATTTCGAAAACCTAACCAATCAAATCCTATTGTTTATCCACAGCAATCTTCTTGTTTTTATTATTCGCGATTCTATCAGGCATTTTGCCCCCAAAGTAATGAATTTTCAACTGGTCTCGAGCTGTGCGAAGCCTATGTTTTATCGCTGATTCGGACCTTTTCATCATTGTCGATATCTCCGCGATACTGAATCCCTCTCTTTCGAATAATAAAAGCGTTTCTCGTAATTGCGGAGGGAGTTTCATAAGCGCTGCGTCAAGATCAATATTGTCCAGAATCTTCTTTGAAATATCCCCCGTACCGCCCCCTTTGTTAATATATCCCTGAAGAACATCATCCTCGACATGGATTGTTTTCCTGTATTCCTGCCGCCGATTCTGGTTTCGAAAAGTGTTATGAATGATACGATAGAACCACGATTTAAATTTCGAATCCTCTTTAAGCTGATGCAGATATTTCAACCCATTTAACGACGCGCTTTGTATAAGGTCCTCGGCACCCTCAAGAGTGCCTGTCATGTACCTGGCATACGCAAAAAAACCTTGGTAATGCGTTCCCAGGAGCTCCAGGAATTTCTCGTTACGTTCTTGCTCAGACATCGTGCCTGCCATCACAAACTCCATCAGGGCGACCCGTCAACCGGATACACCAATATGACATCGTGAATATCCCAAGAGTATAGAGAAAATTTGGCATTGAAATCATCAAAATCGAAAATTTTTGCTCTGATTATGTTATATTTTGGCTAACATCACGAAGTGATGTTAGTGTCCTGAGTCCTTCGACAGGTTTAGGGGCTGCGACAGAGTTTTGGATTTAAAGCCCTTCGACTCGCTGCGCTCGCTCAGGACATCCCTGCGGGATGGAGAGGTGACCGAGTGGCTGAAGGTGCACGCCTGGAAAGCGTGTGTGCGGCAACGTACCGTGGGTTCGAATCCCACCCTCTCCG
>JAGGVT010000132.1 GCA_021157815.1 bacterium
AAGATTATCTTCCCCAATCAATATGCATTCAAAAAGTGGAGGGGTTGGACTCCACATAATTCCCGGACCTGATTTATGTCCGCAGGCGATAACATCATACAGTGAATAGAAACCGAAACCATGACCTTATTCATGGCTACGGATACGGATGCTGTCGCATCTCCGGCAGAATGACATCCTCAAGATAATCAATCAACGGCATGAGCTCTTCCGGCGGGTCATCGCCAATATTCCAGTCTTTAATAAACGTTCGTTTTGTGGGTAATTCCGGTTGTTCTTGATTTGGCAGATATATCTGCATAACGATACGATTTTGCAGCCCTAATTCTGTGATGCTGCCATACTCTAAAGTTTCCTCGCCATTGAATTCCTCAGCATTAAAGAAGTAATTCCCATTATCCAGAATTACTTGAAACATGGGAATAACTAGGTTTGATGGGATTTTATGTTCATATGATTGATTTATATCTATATCTATATAATAAGAGTAGAATTCATCAATTTCCGAAAGCGGAAAATTTAACAATGTACCACCATTATAACGATATCTCGCTTCTACATCAAGTCGCTGCCACCTTGCATCAGGATGAGAGCTGTTACTCCGCATGAAATAATTAAAATATATCATTGTGAATTCCTCTTCAGAATCCATGAACCCTTCGAAATATTCCTGTGTGAACGGGTAATGTGTAATAACAGGATTCTTCATAGGCGGAATATCAGTTTGTGCAGGTGATGTAAAACCAAATAATAATAGCATAAGTAGAAGTGATATTTTATAATATTTTTTTACCATTTTAATACTCCTTGTGCATATTTGATACTATGGGATTCTTGGATTAAATCTCATTAAGAATACATGGTCACCCCATAAATGACTTTTCCTAAAAGTAAGTGCATCATACATACTGCAGTCCCAATTATCTTCACTCCAAAGTATACCAGGACCTGACTTATGACCACAGGCAATGGGATCAATCGCGCTATAATATAAACCAAATCCATGACTTAACTCATGCAAGGCGATTGCGATTTTTATATATTCAATATTACGAAGTACATGTCCATCAATCGCAAAGGCATTATGTTTCCCCAAACCCTTAATGAGATCGGTAGTCGAACCAACTAAGATAGCTGAAATCGGGAGACCACTTGGGTAAGTGTGTGTAGCAAAACCAAGTTTTTCAATGCTTTCAGGATCGAAACATGGACAATAACTTCCTTCATAACCATCAATACTTAGAACCTGCGCAACATGAGGTGTTGTTGACGGTGGTGGCAAACGATCTTCAAGATGTGTCCAATCATCTGAATATGATGGAAGCCCACCATCGCTCACCATATCTTCATGTAATGTTCCAGGCGCTGACTTGTCTATCTCTTCAGGAGGTTCATCTGCATCACCAAGGTCACGCCGATCAACACGCCCTTCTTGAAGATCAATGAAACAATCATCAAACATTTTGTGAGCGAAATCAACGATCTTCGCACGATCAGCATTATAAGGACCTTCGAAGTGTGGATATTCATAATCTTCATTCTCGCAGCAGACATTAGGATCATCGTCATGCCTCATTTCCGAGAATTCAACATACGCTTTTCTCCAAACATGTATAATAGGTGATTCCGCCACTTCACAGGTTACTTCCACAGGATCATTATCAGGATCAACAATTGAAGCAAAAAATTTGTAATTGTCGCCTGCAAAATTTGACGTATAAAACTTAAATGGAAATGTTTGTGGATTGTCACATGTGTTATTAAAATAGTAAGCCAGATCTATTTCCTGCGTGCGATAATAATGGCCTTGAATGAATCCTCCCCTTTGATAGGGAAGAATACGATGATAAACATTATTACTACAATTGGAGAATTGAGATACACTGTATTCTGAGGAATCAGAATTGTCCGGAGTTTGACCGGGATCAACAGGATCAATTTGCCAGGCCCCCTGATGCACCCGTGGATCAGGAAACAGGCGACTCGGTGAGCCAAATGGCCAAACCTCATCACCTAAACAAGCGTCTCTTGAATCAGTAAGCCAGGGGAATTTAGGGCGTTCAGTCGGCGCTTTGGGACCAAATGGCGTCATGGTTTTCATTGGTTCAGTATCGATTTCAGGATCTTTCCAGAAAACTCTTAGTTTTGTACCTGGAGCGATCCAATAAGGTTCGAGTAATTCGACTTCGACTATTACATCAATCTTATTCTCGCGTTGAATATCGGGAACATCTTCTGGTAGTTTCTCACCAACTTCAAGATTGATAAACTGCTTACGTTCTTCAGCAGGTTCAATGAAGTGGACGACCAAGCCTTCAACATTTTCCCCATCACATCCAATGCTTAAATCTTGATAAATGTTTGGATATCTAACCCAATTACTTTCACCAGTTCCAGGAGTGTCCTTTAGAACTGGTCGCATGGTGAATGTATCCTCATGACCCCGGATTTGCGATTCCAAACCACCAATCCACGCCCAATAATCTAATACCCAGAGTTTAAATTCACCATCCAAATGTTTATCCATTGGCAAAGGATTATGGTCAGGATCACTCCATTCTATATGTTCCAGATAAGACTCAGGGTGGAGATCTACAGAAAATGCGTCCAGTGGCCATGCAAGATCAACATTAAAACAAATTGGAGAATCAGCATCAGGAGTAAACCCATAATTGATAGAGATATATTCATCCAAACATCCGAGGTGTGTTTTGTCATTACCACTCTCATCTTTTCCAAACATGTCTATTCCCGCCCAAAGGAAAAACTGCCTGCATTTATTAAAATCGTTTTTTAGGAATAAAATCATATTTACGATACCCAAGGGCACTGGAGCACCTTGCCCAAACAACTCATAGTATTTATCTAAAACAAAATCTCCGGCATCATCTCCGTTCATTAAAATCGGTTCAACAACGAATTGCGGTGGTTCAGCATCCAGTGGAAAATCCCATGATGGTGATTCCCAAACCAGATTTGGCGGATCCTCTGAATCCCAAACTTTAACTTTCATCTGGATACGATAACACCAGGGGAAATATAATGTATAATGTCCTGCAGCAACGGGAAAACTATTCGCACCATAACAAAAATCCATATGCTGTATATGGCTTTTGTCAATATTTAATGCTGTCTGACATTCATTGGTAACATCCGGTACTTCTGTAACATCTAGAATCCATTCTACTTCGAGGTTGCAATCGGGTTCTTTTATTACCTTGTAGGTAATCGCATGAAATTCAGATTCGACTGAAAGGTGCTTATCTGTTTCGTCATTATAAACAATCTCACCACAACCTCCATCTCTACCTCCACCGCCATCACGCGGTTGCCTTTCTTCAGGGATTAAAAGAAATTCTGTTGACCCTCTTCCAGCATCGTATGACAGGTGGTAATCCTGGTCGCGGAAATTCTCATGCTTGCTTTCATCAACCAGATAAACAACCGCCCAATCTCCGAAATCCATATAATTAACTTTCTCGATTAAATCGGAACTGCCATTCAATTTCCAGTTTGATTTATCCTCAATCTTTTTACTGTCTATTTCACCATCAAAGCAGATAAAGTAGCGTCTTCCTTTCGCATCACCGAGAAATCCGCTGATTTGCGGTGGATTCTTTTTCACCTCAAAATTCCAGTACGCACATGCGATATGTCCATTTTCAAAAGCAACACTTACATAAACACGGTTGAAACCATAATCCAGGTCATAATCAGGAGTGAATATTATTTCATTTCCATTGACAATAATATTTGGTGAGTATTTATCGTTTATGGTTGCAGCTGTTTTAGTAATGGGAACTTCTTCACCTACATGCAGTATTCCAGTGAAAGTTGGTTGCCTGTTCAGTATCCAGGGGAGTTTGAGGTTGGTATTAAGCAATTCATCGGGACCTGTTCGCTCGATATAATAATATTGAATACTGCCGTATGCCTGTCTTTCATAAGTTTGGGGCAGGATGTCAGATTCCGGGAACGTATTAATTAAATTCTCCCCTCCCCCCCCGAAGATGGCAGTACAATTGGATTGGAGCTTTTAGAGCATCCAATGGTTACAGAAAACAGAAATAGAAACGCTATACCACGCAACAGTGTTTTGGATGAGAACATTCTACAGACCTCCTGCATTTAATGCTCATTAAAGCAACGCTCATTAAATTAATTCTACTATCATTAAGCACACTCGTCAATACCATGATAGCAAGATTACTCAAATATTTTATCAAGGAATCCGACACCGGTAAAATTCAATTAAAAAATCCAAGCATTTTGCGTTGGCATTTGTCCAAGATATAGGGTTTAATATGTATTGGAATAACGTGAATCAGGAGAAAGCAGATGTCAGCAAGTTTTATTTTTCCACCATTGATTGTTTTTGAAATACCGTTTTTCACGATGCTCCTTGCCGAGCTCGGATATCAAGTCATGTCAGGTGTTTCTCAAACGCATACGCTCAGTACGCAATCGCATCAGTTCAAGCAGTGTAGTCTTGTTTTCACGACCAAAGGCGGAGTGCAGGTTGGAGTTGAAGCCTCCGAGGAGGGCAATTCCAATCTGGTATGCAATGAGGATGAACTTGCAAAGCATGGTTTCACTGTTGTCGAGGAAGAGGTACTTGAGGACAACATAATTAAAATCCGGGTCAGGAGGTGGAACTGATGGCGAGAAAAGAGGAATTTGATATAATCGTAACGCCAAATGGTGAAATCAAGGTGGTTGCGATTGGTTTCAAGGGCAAGTTATGCCTTAAGCCGATTGAGGAGGTTGGCGAGATTGTTTCTCTCGGCAATCCTCCTATTCATGAGGAGAAACACCAGGAATTCTATCAGGAAACAGAGGAAAAAGGTAAAATCACAGGCGAAACAAGCGATTAATGAAAATTGCCATTAATGTAAGATCATTCTCCAACAAAGGCGGTATCGGACGATATTCCCGCGCGCTTGTGAAAAACCTAATCGCGCGATATCCCGATGATTCATTCCAACTGCTATCCACCCCCGACACAGACACATCATTTATCACACCCTCTGGCAACTGGACATTCATTCCAGTGGCAGGTTCATCGAATCGTGTTCTGTGGGAACGATACTCCCTTGCGCGCGCTGTAAATAAAGTCGAACCGGATATTTTTCACTGCCCCGATTACACAATGCCTCCCGGAATTCGATATCCCGGTGTCGTAACAGTTCATGACCTGTCGTTTAAATACTTTCCCAGAGGTGTCAGCCTTAAAGCCCGAATGCTCTATAACTACCTGACTCCCCCCAGTGTGAAAAAAGCTTGGCTTGTAATGGCGGACAGCAATTTCACAAAAAGGGAAATCATTCGCGCCAGATGGAAATCGCATGATTCCATTCGAGTGGTTCATCTGGCAGTCGATGACACTTATTTCGATACTCCATCCGATGATGAATTGAAAACCGTCATGGATACTTATGAAATCGACCCGGATTACATTCTGTATCTTGGCGCGCTGGACAGGCGAAAAAACGTAACGATTCTCGTGCAGGCGTATTCCGAGATGAGAAATCGAATTAAAAATCTTCCAACACTCGTTTTAGCCGGAGAGGATATTGGCGGCGGGGCGGAAATAACATCCCTTGTGCTTCAACTGGGAATAGGCGACTGTGTCAAACGAATTGGATTTATAAAATCGGAACATCTTCGCGCGATTTACAGATGCGCAAGATTTTTCGTGTTTCCAACCCTTTATGAGGGTTTCGGACTCCCACCGCTTGAGGCGATGGCGTGCGGAATTCCGGTGATTGTCTCCAACCGCGCGTCTCTCCCGGAGGTTGTGGGAGATTCAGGCATCGCGGTTTCAGTTGATGATGTTGTCGGGCTTATGGAGTCAATGCAGGTTCTTCTGACCGATGACGATGTTCATCACAAATTGAGCGTTAAGGGATATGAAAGAGCGCGCCAGTTCACCTGGGGAAAGGTCGCTGATGATGTCATGAACGTTTATCGCGAGGTTCTTCATTGATTTTGCATTTAATTCGTACCGGGTACAAATTAATTTAAATTAATTCGAAATAATGTATAATTAAACGCAGATTGCAAATTGACAAGGAGAACATGTTATGGACTGGCGTAAAAGAATATCCGTTGACCCGGCGGTATGTCATGGAAAAGCCTGTATTAAGGGAACTCGAATAATGGTTTCGATTATTCTTGACAACATGGCAGCGGGTTTTACTGAAGATGACATAATAAAGGAATATCCATCACTGAAAAGAGAGGATATCCTTGC
>JAGGVT010000134.1 GCA_021157815.1 bacterium
GCTGACAGCGATTTCGACAGCGTTGTCGCGGTGACAGCGCAGCATCGCCAGATGCTTGATCAGGTTCTGGATATTTTTAAAATCAAACCGCATTACGATATGAATATCATGCGTGAGCGCCAGTCGCTGGAGGATATAGCATCCGCGATAATGGCTGAATTCCCGCCGATTCTCGAAAAAGAGAAACCGGATATTGTTCTGGTGCACGGGGATACATCGACTGCGTTTCTCAGTTCCTTGGTTTGTTTCTATCGTTCAATTAAAGTTGGCCATGTGGAAGCGGGATTGAGAACGGACAATCCGCTGCTGCCATTTCCCGAGGAGATGAATCGGCGGTTGATTGATCAGGTCGCGAGTTTGCTTCTTGCGCCGACCAAATCCGCGCGTGATGCTCTCCTTATGGAAAGAAACAATCCGCAGAATATTTTTATTACAGGAAACACGGTTGTTGATGCGCTTTTAATGGTCGCTGATATCGCAAAAGAACATCCGATTCCCGATTATCTGGCTAAACTTGACGGGTACAGAATTATTCTTGTAACCGCGCATCGACGGGAAAGCTGGGATGACGGGTTGAAGCGAATTTCTGTCGCGCTGAGAGAAATAGTCGATTCAGTCGATGATGCGGCTATCTGTTTTCCTATTCACAAGAATCCTCGAGTGCGTGAGGAGATAGAGCCGATTCTGGGAGGGCATCCGAGGATTTCACTAATCGAACCGCTGGATTATCTATCGTTCGTTCAGGCGATGATACATTCGCATGTCATTCTGACTGATTCCGGCGGGATTCAGGAAGAGGCGCCATCGCTGGATATTCCTGTGCTTGTGATGCGTGATGTTACGGAGCGAGTCGAGGGAATTGATGCCGGCTGCGTTGAACTGGTGGGGACATATACGGAAGGGATTGTGAAAAAGACTCTTGATGTTTTAAACGATACTGAGAAATACCAGAAAATGGCGAACTCCCCTAACCCGTTTGGTGACGGGAAAGCATCGGGGAGAATTGTTGTGGCGTTGAAAGAGTATCTGGGGATTAGTGGTGCGCGGGTTGATGAGTTTTAGGTGTGCAATTATTGTGGTTCGGGCAGGATGCTTGCAGCATAAACTCATTTGATACTATCCAGTTTGCTACGAAATTCACTTGCGGAAATGCTTCCCTTATTCTATTCTTTTGGACTTAAAAATGCTTTAATCTGCCTGTTCATTTTGGGTTAATATTACTTAAAATAACACGATAATACTTAATGAGGTCCAACAGTCAGACAGATGGTGTTTTTTTTAAGATGACTTTGAGACTGAAAATGACATTTAATACTAAATTGCGCTCGAGTAAAGGATAAAGGAAAATGGATTCCCGCTTTCGCGGGAATGACGTTATATATGACTGCGTTACGTATGACTGCATATTGTTTAATGTCAAATTGGTATAACATGGAGTTAGTATTTTCAAATGGCATATTCACTTCAGGTACTTCTAGTACTATGCATAATAATCGCAGCCGCTAAAATAACCGGCTCGTTGTTCGTTCGATGGGGACAACCGGGAGTGCTTGGTGAAATTCTCATTGGATTGATACTTGGTCCCACACTGCTTAATCTGCCTGCATGGGGAATTTTTGCCGACCAGGCGACATACAGGCATGAGTTGGAAGCACTTTCTCACGCTGCAAAAAACAAACAGTTGATAGCGTATGTGGAGGAATCCCAAGTTGAAAATACATCCGAGCATGAGCAATCAGGTTTGGAACATGAAGATGGGAATCCCACAAGCATTGACAGTGCAGATGAAACTGAACCTCAGCTGACAAATATCATTGAGGGGCATGATGAGCATTACTATCATGTTCTGCATAACGCCTCATCACATGGCGGGCTTCTATCGCTGATAAAGGAACTGGCAGCTGTTGGGGTGATCCTGCTGATGTTTATAGCGGGAATGGAGACCGACTTGAAAAGGATGAAGAAAGTCGGTCTTGTGGCGCTTTTCGCCGCAATAGGAGGAGTATTGCTGCCCTTTTTCTCCGGTTGGGGCATTGCAGAATTCATGGGGCATTATAATATTTATGAATCGATTTTTGTCGGAACGATTCTGACAGCGACATCGGTATCAATCAGCGCACAGACGTTAATCGAGCTCAAGGCGCTGCAGACTAAAGAGGGAACTACAATTCTTGGCGCGGCGGTAATTGATGACGTTCTCGGGATTATTATCTTGTCGCTGGTAATTGCCTTTAAGCCACAAGGCACTGGAGCCGCGGGACACGGCGTCGCGCTGCCTGATATCCTTTCAAAAGGAATCGGCGGTTTGATGAACATGGATGACCCGGCAATCTCCAAACTGAAAGTCGCGTTTCTTATAATTTTCATGGTCGCGTTTTTCATTGCCGCGTGGATAATCGGCACAAAGTATTTTGAAAAATGGACAGAACGTGTACGCAAATGGCCCACCGCTGAGGCAATGACCGCATTCGCGATTTTTATCTGCTTGTTTTATTCATGGGCGGCTGAATGGGCTGGAAGTGTCGCGGCGATTACAGGAGCGTATCTAGCCGGACTGCTGTTTGCGCAAACGAGATTCAAACATGATATCGAACGAAATTTCTCAGTGGTTACTTATGCTATTTTCGTACCGATTTTCTTTGTGTCAATCGGGCTTGACGCGGACGCTCGTCCGCTAGTCGCACCGGTAGTTGCACTTGTTAATGGTAAGGGAATTCCCGGAGTTGAGAATCCCGGTATGGGAATATTCTGGCTTACAATGGCAATCGCAGTCGGTGCGGTTGTAACAAAGATAATTGGATGTTATCTGGGCGCGTTGTTGAAAGGATTCTCAAGTTTGAGCTCAATCAGGGTCGGTGTCGGGATGGTCAGCCGTGGTGAGGTTGGATTGATTGTGGCATCAGTAGGATTAGCCGCTGGAATTATTTCACGCGATATTTTCACAATCATGATTATAATGGTGCTTGTTACAACGCTGGTAACGCCTGTCCTGTTGAAAATCGCGTTTGCAAAATCAGAGCCATCCGATAACGGAAATAACGATGATCAACTGAAATAATTGTCAGACGTTTGATTATTAAATTATTAAACAGAGGTTGAGATTATGTATATTTTAATATCGTTTTTAAGTAAAACCGAAAAGGCAAATGACCTTGTTCATAAAATGAGAGAACACGGGTTTACCGGGGGAACTCTTTTCGATGGAGTTGGCATGAGAAAAGTCATGCCTAAAGTTTTTGATGTTCCGCTTGTCGCATCCCTTCATTCGATATTTGAGGAAAAAGGGCAAATTAACAAAGTACTATTCTGTGTTCTTGAAAACATGGAAGAAGTTAAGAAACTGTCATCCATAATCGAGGATGTGATGGGAGATCTTCACAAGCCGAATACTGGGCTTATAATCGCGTTTAAACTGGATTATGTAAAGGGATATGATCGCTGGAAAGACAGCGATTTGTGAGCTGAATCGCATGTAAAAAAAACAGTACCATGCTAAAGCATGGTGTTTTTATTATCCGGTTAAAACCTCAAATTCTTAATTGATAATTGCTTTAGCATTTTTGGCGCTTCAATAAATTGTGTGGGTAATTTGCACCCCCGTAAAAAAAGGGGACAGTCCACATGAGGCATCAAACTTGATGATTTCAATATATCATACTGCAAACCCTCATTTATACTGTATTTA
>JAGGVT010000185.1 GCA_021157815.1 bacterium
CCCTTAATCCCCCCGCGAGCGGGGGGAAGTATTTTTTACATTTGCAAACAATTGTCCGATCGATACACTTGCGAAGGGAAGAGACAGTATGCTCCCTCCCCGCTCGCAGGGAGGGCTGGGGTGGGGGAAAACTTGTTTGCTATACCTTTCCCAACTAACTCCTAAACCCTTTGCTTTTCAAAACACCAGCTATGATTCATCATCATCGACCGAATTATCATTCCATCCGTAGAATTCTCTTGAGCTATCGTTGGAATAATAATAAATCGGTTCGTCTTTTCCCCAGCCAATCACTTCATAGTATTCATCATCATTCGAAAATTTCTTTTCGCTATCATCTTTATCCTCAAACCGCTTTAATACTGTACCAAACCTGTCATAGAGGAATCCGCTGCCTGCACCTGAGTCTGAGCCGTTTTCAGAATTTACAGCATCATCTCCCTTTGTGAATTTCCGATACATGTAATCGCCAGGAGATAGTTTATCTGTGTTTTTAACAGGTTTTTTAGTGAACGGGTTGATGTAATTAACGTTTACATCGCCCTTTTCAGCCATTATTTCAAGGGATTCCGGAATTTCACCGTACCTTTGCTCAAAACTGTCGATAGCATCGTTAAGTTGAAGAAGATAGATTCTGGTTAATTGTTCCTCGCGGGAGGCATCATCGCCAAAAACCATTTCATGAAGCGCCTCATGAGTGAAGATTACAACTACGGAGTTAAGCGACCTTATCTTATCCGGTTTGTTTGGATTAATGAAGTAAGCCGCGAACTCGCCGCTGGTGTCATCCGATTTGCTGTAATATAAGCCGGCCGCGCGAGGTTTTTCATTGATTGCGCCCAAATGCACATCCTCATTATCAGAGTAAGGGTTGATTAGTTTGACGCAAAGGTGACCGCTTTCCTTCAATTCATGGATATCATCAGGAGGCCTTTCAAATTCCATCGTGAAGGTGTAGTATGCGAATTGAAGCGCTCCGAAATTCTGCGCGACAATATCAAATCCTCGTTTCAATTCATCGCGCGTAAACTCTTTCTTTTCAGTTGCCACGGCGCATGTTGCGGATATCATTAGAAACGCGATTACGAGCAATCCTGTTAAGTAGTTCCTGTGCATATAATGCTCCGATATAATTTGGTAAATTAGATAATTTCCATAGATAAAATTCTATTTACAGCCCATATGTTTTCTCAGCCTTGTGAAATCCTCCCGACTACCAAGGCAGATTAAAGTATCACCTATTTTGAGAACCATATTCGCCTGCGGGTTGACTATTATACGATTATTCTCTTTTTGTCTTACACCAATAACATTGACATTACTTGCCTTTCTAATGCCGCTTTCTCCCAGGGTTTTGTCGTGCACGGGTGAATTTTCGGGAACTGTAATTTCATAGAAAGTGCCTTCCTCGATGGTTTTATCCATAAACTGCATGAGCATCTGGGATATATTAGGATTAAGCATCGTAAGAAGCATACTGTGTGATCCCCACGATTGCGGTGATATACAGTGATCAGCTCCAGCTCTTATGAAACGTATCTCCAGTTCAGGAGATGAAACACGAGTTACAATTCTCAAATCAAGATTTAACGCTCTTGCGTTAAGAACAGTTAGAAGGTTTGATGCATCCTCGCCAAGTGCGCAGAATATTCCCTTTGCATTGCTAATTCCTGCCTCTTTAAGAACTTCATCACTGTTAGCGTCGCCGTCAATGAAAACCAGCTCACTTTGTTCGCTCAGATGCTTGATTGCAGCCTTGTCGTTTTCGATAATAATATGGGGCAGTTTTTCCGATAAAAGGCCGTTACATATCGATTTGCCGATTCGACCATAGCCACACACAATATAGTGCTGATTCAGTTCATTTATTTTTTCTTTCATTTTCTTCTTCCCAAAATATTCCTTAAGTTGGCCGCTAAGCACCATTTCTGAAATGTTAGCTATCAAAAACGAGAATAAAATAACTGAAGATATCACAAGAACGCTGGAAATAATTTTATCGATTACGGAGAACCGTCCAACATCCTCCATGCCAAGAGTGCTGATTATGGTGATTGTAAACCAAATCGCGTCTGAAATACTGTCTGTGCGCCAGTAGAAATATGCAATTCCACATGCGAGTACCGTTGCAAATGCAAGAATGAGAGCGCGTAATCTTTTAAATCTTAATAAATCCATGATTTATGCTTGTTCTTTTGTCTCGCCATAGCTTTGGCACGATAATAATAATACAGAATTTCAGTTGATGACAGCACTCCGTTGTGAATTACGGCTTCACCATCAATGTCGCCAACGTGCTCAGGCCGTTCCTGAATTTTTATTCCATATTTATCAGGATTTTCCCTGATTGCACAACCCTCGAACGGGTAGAATATATGAAACCCTATTGAATTTAACGGCATATTGCCTGCCCACATTAAAGTTCTTTCAATGTCCTCCCTGCTTTCTTTTGGAAGGCCTATCATGAAAGAGGCGTGTATTTCGAACCCAAGCTTGAATCCATATTCGATTAACCGCTCAATTTTATCATGATCGTAAGTTTTTCCAATGAATCTCAGGATTTCAGGATTTGCCGATTCGAGTCCAAGAAAGATTGAATCAAAGCCGACTTCACGTGTTTTCTCAAGGATTTCCTCATCGAGCCTTATAGGATGTGATGAAAACCCCAGTCTTCCTGTTTTGATCTTGCGTTCCATCATTCTATCGCAAAATTTGATCACACGTTTACGGTCATACGTGAATGAGTCATCAGCGAAACTGACAGGCACAAATCCGCGCTCTGAATATATGAATTCAAGTTCATCGATTATCAAATCGGGATTTCGCCCCCTGAAAGCGCCCCAGAATTTCTTTGATGAGCAGAATCCGCAATTAAAACCACATCCGCGTGATGTCAATATCCTTTCAGTATAGATTTCACGGTTTTGAAGAAGGTCACGCGCGGGTAAAGGAAGCTTGTCTATATCAGGCGAATCCGATTCAGATAAAACGCCATCGGGAAAATCTGTGCTTCCGGCATCAAGAGATTCAATGAGGCTTTTGAATTTTAATTCAGCTTCACCGGGGATGAAGAAATCATGTGAAATAGATTCACGAATCCTCTCGGATGCGAGAGTCGCGTGTATCCCACCGATGATTATTTTCGCGTTACTGTTTTCTCTAACCTCTTGAGCAGTTTTTTGAGCGGTTTTTTCGACCAGGCGAAAAGGGATTGAAATAGCGACAACGTCCGGGCTGAATTCAATTATATGGCTGGCAATATTCTCTGATGGCTGTGAATATGCATCAATGATTTGAACATCGTGGCTTTCACGAATCATTGATGCGAGATAGAGAGTTCCAAGAGGCATGCCGTCGCTGATTGGCATATCACGGCTTGGATGAGGCGGTATTATGAATAAAACACGCATAGTTTAATCAGACTGAATATTATACCTTACACTTGTCCAAAATAGAGATTGCATGATACTTGATATACTGGGAAACACCAGCCAATTAAAACATTCCAATCATAACAAACCGCCATTCCGACCATCTGTCTCCCTCCGGTCGTCAGATGTCGGAATGACGATTTCATATATCTCCAAGACTATTTCGACTATCTCAAAGACTATTTCGACCTTCATACAAAAGCGCATGTAAGGTTTAATGTTAAGGCCTTTGAAAAAACTCATTCTATTGTAGCCCGGTTAATGAGAAACCGGACTACCAATTATTTCCTTTTTTCGGAGGTCTCTGTTAGTTTGTGTACATTAAACCCGACTAAAAATACAGTGAATTCTTCTTGAGCATTAAAAGTGGTTGTTAAAAAGGGATATCCCTATTGCGATATTAATTTGTCCTGGGAAAAAGGATAAGTTGACTATGAAGGAAATGCGTATAGAAGAGAGCGGGTTGAGTCGTGAGTTGATTGAGACAATCAACGAGAAACTTACGACATCCGGCGATTACTACAAGAACATCTCCGATGCTCTGGAAGTGCTGTGTCAGCGGATTGGTGCGGTCAAAGGCCTGATAAAACTATACAGCCGTTATGACAAGGATTTCATTCAGGATATTGTCTGGCCCGAAGGATTATCAACCCGTGAGGAAAATGATGTCGCTCAGCGAGTTCTTGACTGCGGAAACAAACCGTATTTTCATTCCAGAGGCGTGAAGGATGGAGCGAATCATCCGCTTATGGGTCTGCCTCTTCTAAATAATGATTATCCTCTTGGTGTTGCTGTATTTACAGGTGAAACGTATGACGGGTTGAGAGTATTTCTCCAGAACGACCTTCACAACTACATTCCTCTTCTGATTGTTCCTGCCGAGAACATGCTTCTGCACAGGGTGCTTATAGAGAGTTACCTTCGTACGATAGAATCATTAGCGATTGCATTGGAAGCAAAGGACAATTACACAATCGGCCATTCGAACATGGTGATGGCTCATTCACTTGCATTGGCAACTGAGATGAATTTGAACGAGGCGAGCCTTGATGCCATTGAAATCGGCGCACTTATGCATGACATTGGAAAAATTGGCGTTCGTGATGAAATTCTGCAAAAAGAGGGGCAATTAACTGGTGATGAATTCGAGGAGATGAAGCAGCACCCAATAATTGGAGAACAGATTCTCGTTCCATTGAAACACGAAATGATGGATCTTCCACGGAAAATTGTGCGATGGCATCATGAACGAATGGATGGCAGTGGATATCCTGACGGCGTTAAGTCTGACGTTCTCCCGATTGAGGTTAGAATCGTGTCGGTTGCGGATATATTCGAAGCGTTGACATCAGACAGGCCATATCGGAAAGCTCTTGAAATCAAAGAAGCGATTGAAATCATGAAAAAAATGGTTCCCAATCATATCGATGGTGATATTGTAAAAACCCTTGAAGAATTAATGCTGTAGGAGTCTGAATTGATTAAATGAAACCACTTGAATCCGTTTTCCCAGCTGCTATGATTCCCGGCAATCAAATTTGGCTTTGACAAATCATAATCATACTAATATAATGCGGCTCAGTTTGGAGGATTAATTTAATAGACCTGCCTAATGGGGATACCGTTTTCAAACCGCTGAGCATTTCATCCCATAACGGCATATAAAATCGGTAAAGATTTTTAGAATCCCTGGTATGGAAAGCAGCAAAGTACGGGCATAATGAACATCTTATTTAATGTGAGGATTTGTGGTGGAAGAGAGTGATTTTGAAAAAGAACCAAACCGCGGATTTATCGAAGGATTTTCCCGCAAATATGATCCCAAAGGTATGTTAAGCTGGGTTGAGGATTGGCCTGGAATTATCATCAGGGGACAGGATGAGTTTATCCTCAATGAAGAACCTGTAACTGACGTTAAACCGGATGATTTTGACAAGATTGTCATGTCCGGCATGGGTGGGAGTGCGATGGCGTGCTCCATTGTCTGTTCTCTAATTGGCAAAAAGAGAAAACCGATTAAGATTGTCAAAGGATATGGCATACCGGCATGGGTGGATGAAAAAACGCTGTTTATCGCTGTAAGTTACAGCGGAAATACTGAAGAGGTTATCTGGAACACAACGCAGGCGTTTAACAAGGGTGCGAAAATAATAATAGTTACATCCGGCGGTGGATTGAAGGACATCGCGGAAAAAGTCGGATTGCAGTTAATAAAGGTATATGGCCAGTGTCCTACACCAAGAGCGGCTTTGGGATATATATTGATGCCTTTGGTAAGGCTGTTCATGGATATCGATATCCTCGATAAAACGGAAACTGTTGAATCGGTTACTGAAGTGATAAAGACCATAATCCGCGAAAGAAAAAAATACACCTTCTTCCTTGATGAAGAGAAAAATTTTGCCAAAAAGCTGGCTCGTGAATTGAAAAACTCATTCCCAATTATCTGGGCGGAATCTGATTTCACAAAGCCGATTGCAATGAGATGGCAGCAGCAGCTTAACGAAAATTCAAAAACACTAGCGCATTATGGGAATTTCCCTGAGGTTAACCACAACGAAATTCTGGCTTTCCAGTTCAAACAAAGGGAATGGCTTGTAAAGGATGTTCTCATGCTGGTTCTTCGTGATCCGGAAGAGCATCCGCGAATCACGCTCCGCATCGATTTCACAACAGACATAATTCGCCCTATGATTCGAGGTTTGTACCAGATAAAGCCAAAAGGCAAAAGCAAATTATGCCGTATCCTGAGCCATATTCAGATTGCGGATTATGTCAGTGTCTATCTTGCGCTTCTTAATAAAACCGACCCGTCGAATCAGAATCACATTGATGAATTGAAAAAGAAAATCCATCTGATTAAGTAGCATCTTGAATATTATTTAGCTATTACGAAAAAACCCTATTTCAAGTTATTTCGTTTTCTCAAAACTATCTTTTTCTGGGAGCGCTGGTCTCTGACCGGCACCTGAACAAGGTTTATAAAAATCAACAAAATATATCTAACAGACAACATCACTAAAAGAAAATAGTTGAATTTACCAATCCTGTCCGAAAGATTCCCTTTATTTCATTTCACGTTAGTTTGCTCAGGTGCCGGTCAGAGACCAGCGCTCCCAGGAAAAGTATTTATCTCACACTATAGAGAAAGTTTTTCAGGGACAGCTAAGTAGTATCACGAATATTATTTAGCTATTACGAAAAAACCCTTATCGGGTGTAAGATATTTATCGCGCACTCGCAGGATGTCGTCGAGGGTGGCATCGTACCATTCATCGATTGGGTCATACTCGATATCTTTACCATTGTACAGATTCAGCCCCATGTAGTATGCCTGATTCATGCGCTTTGCACGATAGCGGAACATCTGCGCCGTTTTCGAATTAACTGCCAGTTCCATGTCGCGCTGGGATATTTCCATAGATTTGCACATGCCAAGTACATCACGGATTCCTTTTTTTGCTTTATCGATGTTTTCAGGGCCTGTTCCCATTGCGAGGTAGAAATAACCATCGCTGTCATCAAGATTGAATGATGCGCCAACCGAATATGCCAGCCCCTGGCGTTCTCGCAGTTCAAATGCCACTTCCTTGCTGACAATCGAACCCAGCGCTCTTAGTGGGATTCTGTCTTTTTCGGGAACGTTATTGACTGGATATCCGAAAATGATATAGCTCTGAGGACCGCCTGCTTCAATCTGAATGTCATCAGAAGGCTTTCCTGAATATTTAGTAGCCGGGAATTTTGATTTTACCCTGGCAAACTCCATCCCTCCGAAAGCATCCTTAATTTTCTTCATTACTTCTTCGCTGTCGATGCTTGTAGTTACTGTAAGGATTATATTATCCGGCGCGAAGAATATCTTTCTGAAATCGTGGATGTCTTCAAGCGTGATGCTGTTTACAGTTTCCATTGTACCCATGATTGGGCGTGTCAGAGACGAATCTCCCATTACAGTATTTTTAAAGGCTTTTTTCGCTTTCGTTCTCGCGCTTCCATGTTTTGGGCCAAGAGAGTGAATCATTCCGGTACGTGATGATTCAAGGATATCCTCGGTTATGCCATCGTTTACGATAATTCCAGCCGCGAAATCGATGCTTTCATCCCAGAACATGTCAAGGCCGTTGATTCGAACATAGCTGTATTCGGGATCAAGGCAGTAATCATCAAAAGGAATATAGGAATAGTCGTTGGTTTTAATATCGATACCAAGCTTGCTCATTTTCATTTGGATATCATCCGCGCTCATTTCAGGCGTGCCTTTTGTGATTGTTCTGTGTAAGAGATCAGCAATTCCATCCTTGCCTTTAGGCTCGAGGTAACATCGATTTTTATAAAGGAAATGCATTCCGAAAACTTCACTTGAATTGTCCTGCTTGATTGCGACTGTTAATCCATTTGGAAGAACTTCCTTTGTCCATTTGGCGTCAAACGCTTTTTCTGACAAGCCGCCAGCGGGAAAAGGCTTTGAAATGTATGTTTGAAAGCTCGGGGAAAGCAGATATTTTTTCCTTACTGAGTCGATGTCATCGGTGGTAACGCTTTCAACCTTGCCGCGTTTTTGGTCAATGTAATCCCATCCCCAGTTTGTGGCATCCGCGAGAACGTACAGTCCGAAAATCATCATGTTATCAAGCATCTTGATTTCATTTGCGATAGTGCTGATTTTAACGCCATCAAGTTTATCCTGTGATGTTTTAGCAATTCCCACATTCTGAATAGCATCCATGATGTGCTCTTCAGTTTCATCATCCGTTAATGAACCTGGGATTTTGCCTGAAATAATCAGACGGCATCCGGGTTTGTATGTAATATGCTCAATCGAAACCTGAATTGGGTCGGATGGATTTATTTTTTTTAAGTATGAATTCAATTCATCCTGAAGAAGATCAACCATAATCATGAATGGAATGCCGTCATCATCTGTGGGAATAGGAGCGTTAAGAATAATGCTGATATCCCGTGCGGCTTTGGGAACGTAATCTATCATCCGTTCGTGTTTTGTTATGGGTGGAAGGATGACATCATCGATTTGAATATCATTAGGCTGCGCCTTGCCATAGTACTTTTTAATGAGTTCAAGCATCTCGCCCGGATTGAAATCACCAGCTACAACCATTATCATGTTGTTCGGCACATACCACTTTCGCCAGTAGTTGCGAATATCATCCGCATCCAGTTTGTTGATGCCGTCAACGGTGCCAAGAACCGTTTTTTCAAACGGCGTTCCGCCGTATATCCAATTACAAAAATTCGCTTTTACAGCGTAAGCGGGACTTTCCATGCTGCCGCGTATTTCCTCCGATACAATCCCCATCTCCTTTTTCACTTTTTCAGGGCTGATAACCGAATTGAAAAGCATGTCGCTTTGGATATCCATTCCGGTTTCGATGTTTTTCGATGGAATCGTAATCATGAACGCGGTGTAATCCTTGCGTGTGTAGGCGTTGTTGTAGCCGCCAATCAGGTCCATCTCATCATAGAGTTCCTGTTGAGTTCGTTTTGTGGTTCCGTTGAACAGCATATGCTCAAGAAAATGCGTGATTCCGTTGTGGCGGTAATCCTCAGTCGCGGACCCCGCTTTTATGGCGACAAACACAGTAATAAGCGGTGTGGCGTGATTTTCAATCATTACCACCTTAAGGCCATTATCCAGGCGCATCGTTATCGCGTTGTATGTGGAATCATACGCAGATGCCTCTGCTACGGGAATTTTTGCAGGCGTTGATGCCTCCGGTTTCATCATCATGCCCGGATGCGCTGATGCGCCTGTCAAGAAGAAGCAAATATGAACGGCAATTGCGAGTATTGCCAGTTTTCCAATCAAACTTGATTTAACAGCCATTTTTTACCTCGTGGTTTTTCATTTGAAGACCTTAAAATTAAATTCACTTTGTAACCCGGCGTCCCCTCGCCGGGATTTCCAGCCATACCCCGGGAAAGGATTCCCGGGTTACAAGCTGTTTCTCTTTTTTTTCAGAGGTCTCTTTTGATAACTTTGTAACCTGGCGTCCCCTCGCCGGGATTTCCAGCCATACCCCGGGAAAGGGATCCCGGGTTACAAGCTGTTTCTCCTTATTTCAGAGGTCTCTGTTGATAATATTAATTGATACAAATAAATATATCCCCCTGAATTTCAGGAATTATATCATAACTAAAAATAATCCAAGTTGCCAAGATGTTGTCAAATCGGATAGAATATAACAGGCAGGTTATCTGACACATGCAAATTATGCATTGCGTAATAATAGAAAGTGAAATTTATAACTTGCGGAGGCAATAATGGAAAACAAGATACGAGTTGTGGTTGCGAAACCCGGTTTGGATGGCCATGACAGGGGAGCAAAGGTTGTTGCCCGCGCTCTTCGCGATGCTGGCATGGAGGTAATATACACCGGATTGAGGCAGACTCCTGAGCAGATAGTTCAAACGGCGTTGCAGGAGGATGCCGATGTTATAGCTATTTCGATTCTTTCAGGCGCCCATATGGCCTTGATTCCTAAAATAATTGAATTGTTGAAAAAAGAGGAAGCTGAGGACATAATCGTACTTGGCGGCGGAATTATACCTGAGGAAGACCGGGATAAGCTTCTGGATGCAGGCGTTTACTCAATTATGGGACCCGGCACAGATACACGGGACATTGCCAGAATAATCAAGGATGCGGTAAAAGAAAGGGGAGAAAAAATCGCCAGTTAGATTATAATCATCTCTGGATTTACAAAAGCTCTTTCCCATCCGTTTATGGGTGGTTTTTTATTTTTTACTTTTCAGGCTTTGAGGTAGTCCGATGAAATTTGCAGACAGACAAGAGAGACTGGGAACTGAGACAGCTTTTGAGGTTCTCGCGCGCGCCAAACAACTAGAGGCAAAGGGCATGGATGTTGTGCATTTGGAAATCGGCGAGCCTGATTTTGATACAGCTCCGCATATCGTGCAAGCCGCTATCAAAGCTCTTGTTGACGGGCACACCCATTATGTTCCAACAGCCGGAATACCTGAAGTTCGCGAATGTTTCGCAGACTACATCACGAAAACAAGAAAGATAAAATACACCCCGGATGAAATTGTAATAACGCCGGGAGCAAAACCGATAATCACTCTAAGCCTCTACGCAATAGTAAATCGCGATGATGAGGTCCTTTATCCTGATCCCGGATATCCAATTTATGGTTCAGTTATAAACTACATCGGGGCAAAACCGGTTCCGTACACTCTCAAAGATGACTTTGATTTCAGGATTGACTTTGACGAGTTAAGAAGCCTGATTACCAAGAAAACCCGCCTTATAATCATTAACTCACCACACAATCCGACAGGCGGCATCCTTACGAAGGAAGATCTTAAACAACTTGCGGAAATCGCGGTTTCCAACGATCTTTGGGTTCTTGCCGATGAAGTTTACTGCCACATACTTTATGACGGCAGGAAACATCAATCGATTTCGCGTTATAACGACATGAAGGAAAGAACAATAATAGTGGATGGGCATTCCAAGACGTACGCCATGACAGGATGGCGGCTTGGATTCGGAGCCATGCCGGTTGAACTCGCCAAACATATTACAAAGCTCTGCACTAATTTCAATTCATGCACTGCCGGATTTGTTCAGCTGGCAGGAAAAGTTGCAATCGAAAGTTCTCAGGATTGCGTTCGCGATATGGTTTCAAAATTCACGGGACGCCGTCGGTTAATAATCGCAGAACTGGCTGATATTGAGGGAATCACGTGCCGTGTTCCCAAAGGAGCATTTTACGCTTTTCCGAATATCAGTGAATTTGGTTTGTCATCATTAGAAATGCAGGATTACCTTCTTGATAAATACGGATTGGCTACGCTTGCCGGAACAAGTTTTGGAAAGGAAGGAGAGGGATTTATCCGTCTGAGCTATGCCAACTCACCGGCAAATATAAACAAAGCGATGAAAAAACTTCGCGTTGGCCTTGAAAATCTTCGCAACAAAAAATAACAGATGAATAGTCCTTTATGGTGCGGGTTTCCAGTAGCTGTTGAAAAAGCGCTAATGTAGGGGCGAACCTTGTGTTCGCCCAGAAGGTTAGGCATAAATACAGGGCGATCCACTAGTGGGCGAACACAAGGTTCGCCCCTACGTTGGATGTTTATTTTATGAAACTGTTATCCCAACTTATAAACCAGGCTATTTTCAATTGCCCATTTTTTCTTGTCTATCGCGTTGCCGTCCTCGTATATGACATACGAGTGCAGTCTGTAGTGGAAAATTAAACTAGCCTTGGATACCGCCTGCGGTGAGTTGCCGAAATAGAACGTTACGAAATTATCTTCGTTAAACGGGTTTCTAACAGTTACCAACGCGGATGCTCCCGCACCCAAACACTCATTGCCATCCAACTCAAAACGGTCGTGATTCAGATAAACCGCACCATCGGTTTGATCAGCGATTTTCTTCGCAACCGAATTATATCTGGATGCTCCAAGGCAGATAATCGATGATGATTTTAAATCGTCATCTGTAACCTGGTAATCACGCTTTATTTCAGCCTTGATTCCGCTTTCAATCATTGATTCAGCAAGCTCCTCATACATTTTCTTTACATTGGTGCTTTTTGTTCCGCCAGAGCTCCTGCCATGGCCATGACCTGCAAAGATCTCAATCAAATCGTCCTCTCCTCCACTGGGTAGAATTATCAGAATTTGCTCCGACTTGATTGTAGTATTAAGGCAAGGCGCTATTTCCCTTCCGACAAGTTCACGGAAAACATAATAATCCGGGTCTAGTTCAATTGATGTCACTTTTGCGGGTATGAGATAATCGAATCCGGTTGATTTTTCTTTTATCTCAACAACATCCTTGATATCACCTTCCGGCGTGCTGATTAAAAAGGGCACAACCAGATGATACAAATCGCCATCCTGAACGATATTGAATTTGATATGGTTGCCATCACTGCCTGAATACTGCCCTATTGAATCACATTTCAGTTTTGGCGTTCCTGTGTAATCGAGCCAGGTGTGGAAATACTGTTTCAAGTCTTTTCCGCTGACCTCTTCGAATACTTCACGGAAATCATCCCAAGTAGATAGCTTTGCTCCATGCTTAACAACTATTTTCTTCAGAGCTTTAAAATATAGCTCATCCCCAAGCATTTGTTGGAGCATTCTGAAAATCGCGCTTGCTTTACCATAGCCAATATTTCCATCGGTCTCAGTGAACTTTGATCTGAATTTCCTGACAGGATATTCATCTTCTTTAACGACCTGCAGTGTGTATTTGAGCATGTCGGTATAGCGAAACTCTCGCGCTTCTTCATCAAGGCCTTTTATGATACTCCAGTAGTAATTGGTTGAATTGTAGGTGATGCCCTCGCACCAGTTGCCCTGATTCCAATCCGGGACAACATAATTCCCCCACCAGCAGTGAACGAGTTCATGTCCCAGCGAACCCTGAAGTGTCGCAAAAGGCATTCGTATTACTCTTTTTCCAAGAAGCGTAAATCCCGGCATACCATAACCGGTAGTGAAGAAATTCTCCACGACATCGAACCTTGAATATTTGTATTCACCGAACAGCTCGATATACGCTGGAAGGTATTCCTCCAGTTTGTCCAGAAAGGAATCTGATAGCGCCTCATTATCCTCATAGAAATATGTGCTGCAGTCCACACCGGCAATTTTCCTTGTTCTTTTATAATATTCGCTGGCGACTAGCACGCATGAGTCGAACATGATATCGCATTTCCATTCGCTTGTACGCTCATCTCCAACAATTTCCCTTTTCAGTAAATCTCCCTGCGTTACCGAATACCACGTTTTGGGAACACTGGATTCAATGTGAAAAGTCGCCATCGCGTTTGCAGTATCGGGATACCATCCGGACGAGGAGCATAGAAATACGCCATCGGATGATATAATGCCGCTTGTCTGGTCACCTCTGACATGAATCAACGTTTTTCCCGATTCAATGGGGTCGCTAATTTCACCCTCGTATGCAATTGTGAATTTAGTCGCGCCGTCAGGGAGATTAACCTTTACGGTCATGAATCTGTAAGTCCATCCGGTCTCGCCAGCTTCAGCGCCCTCGTAAGGTCCCGTTTCGTAACTTATCTCATGGTTATTGCATTTAACATCTGTAATCACAAGATTTGTATTCAACGTGAACGCGAAAACTCCATTGGGAGAATCCGAAAGCGTAACCTCATCCACCGCTGAAAGAGATTGCGTATCCGGCATGATTTGAATCTTCAAATAATGGCCTGTGATATCGACTGTATTAGTCGAGGATTCCGAATCAGACCATGCTGGCACGATAAGAATAATCGCAATTATAAGAGCGGATAAATATCTCATGTTTGCCGCCTTTTTCAGGAAATCAGGTAAATGTTTATTTTGTTTTGTGACGCTTCCTCCCCCCCCTTAGTCCCCCCGCGAGCGGGGGGAAATATTTCCCTCTTAATCCCAACACGGGCGGGGAAAAGTGTTTTTCACTCTTAATCCCAACACGGGCGGGGAAATATGTTTTTCACTCTTAATCCCAACACGGGCGGGGAAATATGTTTTTCATTCTTAATCCCAACACGGGCGGGGAAAAGTGCTTTTCATTCTTAATCCCAACACGGGCGGGGAAAA
>JAGGVT010000217.1 GCA_021157815.1 bacterium
ATTCCGGGTCAAGCCCGGAATGACAAGAGATTGCCACTATAATGACGTAGATTGCCACTATAATGACGTAGATTGCCACTATAATGACTTAGATTGTCACTATAATGACTTAGTCACTATAATGACGTAGATTGCCACTATAATGACGTAGATTGCCACTATAATGACTTAGATTGCCACTATTATTACGTAGATTGTCATTCCGGGCTTGACCCGGAATCCACTTTTTTTAGAAGTCTCTTGTTTGTAACTTGTAAATATAATTTTCAAATACAGAATTACATTTGTAAAATAAGCATCAAATCGATATCATTGCGTGTTTATCTTAAAGAAGGGAAGGCTTATGCCAGAATTAAATCCAACAGATGTACTTTTAACGATGAGGAAGGCCGCGAGTGCGGCCGGCCAGCTTACGCGCGAATCAACACCCGAACAGCGCCTGAATATCGGTAATCATGATGACATGGTAACGATGATAGACCTTGATGCTGACAAACTGATAAATGAAATAATCAAACATGATTTCCCTGACATAAATATTATCAGCGAGGAAGAAGCAAAGTTTGATCCGGAATACAAACCGTCCGAACTTCACAATTACACTGGTTTCCTGATAGACCCTATCGATGGCAGCGTGAATTTCAGCAGGATGATATCCAATCAATGTGCGAATTTCGCTGTCTCCATTGCCTATTGCGAAAACGGAGTTCCAATTGTTGGAGTGGTATATAAACCTATTGAGGATGAAATGTTCCACGCGATTCGTAATCACGGAGCGTTTCTGAACGACACACCCATCAAGGTTTCAGAGGTTGACTCGCTTGAACAATCCGCGATTGAAGTCGGCAGTTTCTGGGTACGGCATGAGATGGAGCTTTTCAACCGATGGTTCAACAATTCTGCGACGGATGTTAAACAAATTCTTATTCGCGGAAGCGCGGCCGCGGCGTTGGCCGATATCGCGCGTGGACGGATCGAAGCGATGCTTCATTCACGCCTGAATGCCTGGGATTACGCCGCAGGATGGGTCATTATTGAAGAAGCCGGCGGGATTGTCATGGACGGCGACACATCTCCTCTTACGCTTGGCAGCAGTTTCATTTACGCTACCAACAAAAACCTTAACGAACAGATTGCTCAAATAATAAGGGTATAAAACCTACATCCTGACACTGCGGGAAACATCGAGAACGTCGGGGATTTTCAACATCAAGCCTATAACTTTTTCAAGCGCTCGTTTGTTTTTGACCTGAACGCGAAGGCGAATTCGAACGGTTTTATCACTGGACGGATGCATCTTTAAATCGCTGATGTTCACTTTCGTTTCAGCTACCGCGTTGGTCAGGTCATTGAGTAATCCTATTCTGTCAAGCACCCAAAGGTCGATTGAACTCAGATATCTGCCATCGAATCCTGCAAGCCAACTGACTTTGGTTAATCGTTCCTTATCAAAGGTTTTCGATGTAACATGCTTGCACATCTTGCGATGAATCGTTATTCCACTGCCCTTTGTCACATATCCAACTATTCTGTCACCATGAATCGGAAGGCAGCATTTCGCGATTTTTATTTTAACATTGTCCAAGCCGTCCACAATAATGCCAAAATCCCTTGAATCCCCCTCAAGTGGAATTTTCTGCAGCAGAGAAAGTTTTCGAGCGTGAGTCTGTTTGGACTTCAGTTTGTGAACCAGAGTATCCTTGAGTTTTTTAATAACTACTTTCGGGCTGATATCCCCTCGTCCGATTGCGGCGTATAAAGCGTTGATATTCTGATAATTGAAAATGCTTAATTTTGATTTTAAATAGTGTTCTGTAAGCAGTTCAAGCGCCTGCAGTCCGCCTCGTTTTTCCTCCTTTTCAAGTAAAAGGCGTCCTGATTCGACATTGTCCTCAAAATCAAGCTTGCGATGAAATTGTTTGATTTTGCTTCTCGCAGCTGGAGAAACCACAAAGGAAAGCCAGTCAAGTGATGGTGTTGTGCGTTTCTGAGTGATGATTTCAACAATATCGCCGCTTTTAAGCTGCCTGTCCAGAGGGGCAATCTGGCCATTGACCCTCGCTCCCTTGCATGTATCGCCGACTTCCGTATGAATGTGATACGCAAAATCAACAGGTGTAGCTTTAATTGGCAGCGCGACAACCTCACCCTTTGGCGTAAAAACAAAGACTTCCTCGCTAAGCAGTTCAATAGTTAAAGTATCCATGAATTCTCTTGCATCCATGGTTCCAGCCTGCCAGTCAACAACATTACGGAAAAACGCAAGGTGCTGGTCAAACACCGAGGGTTTCTTCGTGCCTTCCTTGTATAGCCAGTGAGCGCATACGCCATACTCCGCGACTCTATGCATCTCTTCGGTTCTAACCTGAATTTCAACCGGTTTATGTTTAGGGCCAAACACAACGGTATGCAGTGAACGATACATGTTCTGCTTGGGACGACTAATATAATCCTTGATTCTTTCACCCATCGGTTTCCAAACCAGGTGAATTATGCCTATTGTTGAATAGCAATCTTTCAGGTTTGGAACAATTACTCGAAGCGCCATTAAATCCATTATCTGGTTGAAGTTGAGATTATCGCGCTTCATTTTTTTATAAATTGAATATAGGTGCTTTGCCCGTCCCTGAACAGTGGCATCAATATCCATGGCTTTAAGCACCTTTGTTAATTCAACAATCAGTTCATGGATTTCTTCCTCGCGCTCCGACTTGCGCATCTCAACTTTATGCGAAATTTCCCTGTAGATATCAGGCATCAGATGCTTGAACGCAAGGTCCTCCATTTCGTTTTTCATGCTGTAAATGCCGAGCCTGTGAGCGAGCGGAGCAAAGAAATCGAGAGTATCTTGAGCGATTCGCTTCTGTTTGTCATCAGGAAGGTATTGGAGAGTTTTCAGATTGTGCAGGCGGTCGGCAAGTTTAATCAGAATCACGCGGACATCCTTTGTGATTGCGAAAATCATCTTCCTTGCATTTTCAGCTTTCCTTTCCTCGTAGGAAGAAAAGCTCATCCTGCTTAATTTTGTGACGCCCTCCACAAGTTCCGCGATTTCCTCGCTGAATTCCTCGGCAATCTGTGCATGGCTGACACTGGTGTCCTCAATGACATCATGCATTAGAGCAGCGGCAAGCATTTTGTCATCCGCTTTCATGCCCGAGAGAATATTCGCTACCTCAACCGGATGTATAAGGTACTTGTCCCCGCTTACTCGAAGCTGCCCCTTGTGAGCATTCTCTGCAAAATAATATGCCCGAACGATAAGATCGAAATCAATGCTTTCCGGCTGAGCCGCAAGAATGTTCTCTATTAGGATATCCAGTTCCTTTGGAAGATTCGATTTGCAAACAGGTCCTGTGAACCTCTTATTTCCCGGTTTTTCGAACGCTTTTTCCTGCATGGTCAATTATCACTCTGGAAACATGAGAAGATTTTTATTTAATTATAATCAATTATGAAAAACACGCTTCCGCATTTTAACTTAAATCAGAGCATAGAAGAAGCCTCAATTTTAATTTTACCACCGTATTAATATTCATGAATATATTTCGACAGCTAATCCTTGACACCTTTATATTGGTAGCGTAAAATTTCACGTGAATCAGGTCATGATTGTCAAGATTATTCAATAATTGCGATGAATCCTGATAATCGGAAATTGAAATGGCTTGTTGATGATAACTTGAAAACTGTAAAGGCAACGTCGCATCAGAAGATGCGGCATTAGTTTTATATCAGGAATTTTTACGGTGATGATGGTTCATGTTATGATCCAATCGCTCTGTTATATTATACAAGCAGGCAATCAGTCATTATGATGTTTGTAACAAAACCCCGGGATTTCCACCTTGTGAAAACCGGGAGGGGGCTATATACAAGATGAAACCGTGGCAAACACCGCTGGATGTCGATAAGCAGAAGACGCCGCACGGTAAAATTCACATCATCGTGGACAGATGCAAAGGATGCGGTTTTTGTGTTGAATACTGTCCGCGTGATGTTCTTGAAATGTCTGATGAGTATAATCAAAAGGGTTATCACCCGGCTTTTGCCGCCCATGAAGAAAAGTGCATTAACTGTGACCTGTGTGAATTGATCTGTCCTGAGTTTGCGATTTTCGTTCTCAAGGATGATGACGAATCGGAAGACAAACTTAAGGGACATGTGGACACGGTGCTTGATGATTCAGATGAGGAGCCATCAGATGAAAAGAGCTCTTAAACAGAGACGGATTAGCATGAATCCCCATTAGGGGCTTTTTTTTTGGCTGTTCTGTTAATTCAGAATAACAGCCTTATTTTCATTTTTACTATTGCTTTTATTTTTTTTATTAAGCAACCAGATACCCCCCAAAGGGTTGGTAATGACTGGAAAAATAAAACAAATTAAAACCGTACCGGCTGACCCGAGAGGTGTTTTGACCGGTTCGCATTATCTTGACGGTGACCACGCTGCCGCTGAAGGATGCATCGCTGCCGGATCCCGTTTCTTCGCCGGTTATCCAATTACGCCGGCGACTGAAATCGCGGAGAGAGTTTCCGCGCGTTTTCCCCGCATTGGCGGAATTTTCGTCCAGATGGAAGATGAGCTTGCCAGTATGAACGCGATTCTTGGGGCAAGCTGGGGAGGCGCGAAAGCGATGACTTGCACATCCGGGCCGGGATTCTCACTCATGATGGAAAATTTCGGGCTTGGAATTATGCTTGAAACACCTTGCGTTCTCGCCAATGTGCAGCGTGGAGGGCCATCGACCGGACTTCCAACTCTTGTCGCGCAATCCGACATGATGCAGGCACGATGGGGCAGCCATGGCGATTACGAAGTCATCGCTCTTGTGCCGGATTCACCGCAGGAATGTTTCGACCTGACAATAACAGCGTTTAATTATTCAGAATTATACAGAATGCCTATTCTGATAATGATGGATGAATGTGTTGGGCACATGACAGAGCGGGTTATCATTCCGGAGGCTGATAAAATCCGGATTGTTCCAAGGCGCTACACTACAGAATCACCATCCACTTATCTTCCATACAAAGCTGATGATGATCTTATTCCTCCAATGCCGCCTGTTGGTGAGGGTTACAGGTTTCATGTAACGGGGCTGACCCACGATGAAAAGGGTTATCCGGTGATGAACGCGGCCACACAGAAAAAACTTGTTAGTCGACTTATAAATAAAGTCAAGGATCACGCTGAGGAAATCATCATTACAGATGAAAAGTATATGGATGATGCCGAGATTGTCCTTTTGAGTTACGGCATTACAGGCCGCGTGGCAATCCCCGCGATTGAAAAAGCGCGAGAGGAAGGGCTCAAGGTCGGAAGCATGCGATTGAAAACAGTCTGGCCTTTCCCGGAAAAACGAATCCGCGAGATGTCCAAACATATTAAGGGATTTGTGTTTCCCGAATTGAACATGGGGCAGGTTGTTCTTGAGGCTGAGCGATGCGCCTGCGGTAATTGCAAGGTTGTTCGAGTGCCGCATGCCGGCGGATGGGTCCATGATCCTGAAGTTATTTACGATGCAATTAAGGAGGCCGCAAAATGAGTGAAGAAGCCCCTCCCAAAATAATGCGGCGCAAACCGGTTACAGACCATCCAATGTCTGACCTTTTAAGGATAGATCGTTTTCCACATGTCTGGTGCCCAACCTGCGGTCTTGGCACGGTTGTAAACTGCCTTGGCACGTCGATTTTAAAAACTCCGGAAGTCGATCCCAATCACATTGCTGTTGTCAGTGGAATTGGCTGCGCGGGACGCGGCGCCGGTTATCTGAGATTTGACAGTTTCCATACTACTCACGGGCGTGCTCTTCCGTTCGCAACCGGTCTCTCGTTGAGCCGTCCTGACATGAAAGTAATCGTATTCAGTGGTGATGGCGATATCGTATCAATTGGCGGAAATCATTTAATTCATGCCGCGCGTCGAAATATGGACATGGTTGTTATCTGCGTGAATAATTTCATCTACGCCATGACCGGCGGACAGACCGCGCCAACAACGCCAACTCACGCCAGAAGTTCTACCAGCCCGTTTGGAAACAGCGATCCACCGTTCAATCTTCCCTATCTCGCGGCAAGTTGCGGAGCCACTTATGTCGCGCGATGGACTGCTCTCCATGTAAGACGCCTGCAGAAATCAATCAGTGAAGTTTTAAAGAAAAAAGGATTCAGCTTCATCGAGGTTATTTCTCCTTGTCCCACTCTTTATGCGCGATTGAACAATCTGGGCACCGGTCTTGATTTGATGAGATTCTATCACGACAATTCAGAGATCAATAACGACGCGGATTTAAAAAGCCTCGATATAAATTTTAAAGGCAAAATAATCTGCGGGAAATTTGTTGACCTGGATAGTCCAACCTACCGAGACAGATATGATGAAGAGAATGAACATATCCTGGGCGATAAATTTATTCCCTACGATCTGCCGGATTTTCCACATATAAGCAGCAACTCCGACAAGGAAAAGATTGAAAAGTGAAAAGTGAAATACGAATATCCGGTCTCGGCGGCCAGGGTGTAATCAAATGCGCGTATATCATCGGCAAAGCCGCCAGTATTTTTGATACAAAGTTCGCCACGATGACACAGAGCTTTGGGCCTGAAGCGAGAGGATCATCGTGCAGCGCGCAGCTGGTTATCAAAGATGACCACGTTGAATATCCATATCTGCAGAACACGCAGATTCTTGTCAGCATGTCGCAGGACGCCTATACAAAATTTGAAACGGAAGTGGATGATGAAGGCCTTATATTGATTGATGACAGCCTTGTGCATCCAACCCCTCCGAGAAAAAATATCAGGCAGTATGCAATACCCGCAATGAAATTCGCGGAGGAAACAGGCAACAAAATTGTCTTAAATATAATCATGTTCGGTTTTTTTGTCGCGATGACTGAAGGATTACTTGATTATGACGCTGCTGTAAAGGCGGTTGAAACATCCGTTTCCAGTTCGACAATCGATATGAACATGAAAGCGTTTAATAAAGGGTTTGAATACGGAAAGTCCTTGCTGGAAAAAGAGGCACTTCAATAAATTGTGTGGGTTATTTGTCCCCCCGTAAAAAAAGTGGCTTTCCCCAATCATGGGGTACGTCCACATGAGGCTTCAAATCTGATGTTATCAATATACTATGCTGTAAACTCTTATTTATACTGTATTTATTCACCTGGTTGGGACAGGCCCCTTTTTTTACTCAATCTAAACTCGACCCACACGATTTATTGAAGAGCGGAAAAAGAAGGATAACAGTTTGCAGCCCGGTTTCTCATTAACCGGGAAAATGGTGGTAAATTTACGCAATACCCCGGCAAAGGGATGCCGGGTTACATGAAAAACCGTTGTTATTATGGTTGTTATTATGCAGGAATAGCATAGGGAATGGAAATAGCAAAGGGTTTAAAACCTCTGCTATTTCCATTGCCCTTTGCTATTTTCTTTGCTATTTATCATCTGGGTGCCGCCCACACATCACGTCTTTTTGTGATTTGTGGGTGAAATGCGTAACTTCGCTGCAAGCACCCATGCTACAAATCCGCAATGAATGGTATAGTCAGATATTGAAAATAAAATATTGAAATCCGAGCCTCGAACGTTAGTGAGAGGTATTGCGACAATATTCGCTTTCGAAAAACCTCTCACTAACCTTCGAGGCTTGGTTATTTACTTTTTTTGTTTAAATCAATCGTGGATTGTGGGTGAACTCCTTTTCTTAAAATACATCAACCCAGTTATGCTATAATATCAAATCAGTTTAAGATCATATATTAAGGGTACTAACCCATAATAAATCTTCGGAGGATATAAAATGAAAAAGTACTTCCTGCTCATCACAATAATATTTCTCGTGATGTTGCCGGCATGTTCCGGCAATGGGGAAAATCCAATCTCACCGGATGCACCAAACCCGCAGGACCAATCCGCGGGCAGCCATGATGAATTCACGCCGGCTGAGGCATCTGATGTTCTCTATTCACGCGCATCAAGGGACAACTGCGCTTACAAGGCATTCGGAATTTACCAGGTCATTATTGATCCTGACGCCCTGACTGGTGAAATCATCCCCGCGCGAAACGCACTGGCAATCGGTGATACATTCGATGCTGACCTGACCCAGTTTTTAACTGTAAGCCCATGCTCCAACTGTCTTCAGATTGACGGCATCAACCTTCTGCCCGGCAATCAGGTACAGGTCGGATTTGCAGTCAAGCATCCATTTGCGGATATTACAACTCGTCCCGACCTTCATGGTTTCGATGTTCGGGGAATTGTAATCGCTGATGGCAACTACAATTTTCCACTCACGATTGTGATGCTGAATGAATTGGATTTCGCATCCGCGCGCGCGAATGTGTCGCTTGTCGCAAACGCGGACGGCTACACGCATCACTTTGACG
>JAGGVT010000174.1 GCA_021157815.1 bacterium
GATCTATATACTATCGAAGGGGAGAAACAACACTCTCCCTCCCCGCTCGCGGGGAGGGCTGGGGTGGGGGCTTCTTGTTTGCGATGCCTTTTCCGACATGCTCTAAAGCATGGTGTTATTCCAAAATTATACGGAATAGCTTGAGAATTATAATTACAGGTTACTTGTAATATATTCAATCGCGCCTTTGAATAATTTCAGTCCGACTGCGCTTCCTTTGTGGTTGTCGCGACGAATATCCGGCAGCTGGTTTGCGAATATGTTTCTCTCCGGATGGGGCATCATGCCCAGCACTCGTCCGGTTATATCGGTTATGCCAGCGATATGCGCGACGCTTCCGTTTGGGTTGATTGGATAATCGCCGTGATTCCCTGATTTATCCACATATTCAAATGCAACTTGATTATTCGACTGGATTTTTTGCAGCGTGTTTTCATCATCAACAATGAATTTCCCCTCGGCGTGCGCGACAGGGCATGGGATTATATCAGGCAGTAATGTTAAAAAAGGTGATTTGTTTTTTACGTTCTTTTTGAGGTAAATCCATCGACATTCGAACCTGGCTGAATCGTTGAAAAACAGCGTTGTTTTATTTTCCAAACCATTGCCCGGAAGGAATCCTGATTTAATCAGCACCTGGAATCCGTTGCAGATACCGACAACGAGATTGCCTGTATTAATGAAAGCCGTGAGTTCATCGCCGAAGAATTTTCGTATTTCCAAAGCGAGCACCGCGCCAGCCGAGATGTCATCACCATAAGTGAATCCGCCGGGCAGTGCCAGAAGTTGATAGTCCCGAAGTATCCGGGGATTTTTCATCAGGCGATTTATATGGCAGTCATCAACCTGCGCTCCAGCAAGTTCCAATGCCCATTTTGCTTCCTGGTCGCAGTTCGTTCCAGGACCTCTCATTATCAGCGCTTTGGGAAACTTTGCCATGTTTATATAACCTCGACTAATTCTGAATGTTTACCAGTCAAACGTCTTCTGCCATTGTTTTTTCAATTTATAGATATCAGCATCGATGCACGTTTCGCCGTCTAAACCGCGAATCCTGAGACGACCATCATCCTGAATTATTCCAATCATCGTGATTGAGCAGGATTGCATAACGCGCATAAATACGGTTTCTTTTTCCGGCAGGATTTCCACAATAAGGCGTCCGGGAGATTCGCCGAACAGGATTTCAGCAGTCGATGGATTACCCCGCGTGGGAAATTTCGCAAGGTCAACGGAGACACCAAGTCCGCCAGCGAACGCCATCTCAGACAAAGCTGCCGCGATTCCACCATCTGAAACATCATGGCACGACACAACAAACTCTTTTGTGATGGCATCGTGAAGAACCATGTAATCGCGGATGTGAGTGTCCGGTTCAACATTCGGAATACTCCCACCGTGTAATCCTGCGATAATTGAAAGGTAACTTCCCGCAACTCCCGGCTTCGTGATTCCAAGAATATACAACGGATTTCCCGCGCGTTTGAAATCCATGGTGACAGTTTTATCAACATCTTCAACAATCGCAATCGATGATATCAAGAGTGTATGCGGAATCTGAATCATTTCGCCGCCGTAAGAGTATTCGTTGTTAAGGCTGTCCTTTCCTGATATGAACGGGGTTTTATATTTCACAGCGACATCGTAACACGCTCTGCAAGTCTCATAGAGCGCACCAAGGCTTTCGGGTTTGCTGACACTGCCCCATGCGAAGTTGTCCAGAATCGCCATTTGCTTAGGGTCAGCGCCAATCGCGACAGCGTTACGAACAGCCTCATCAATGGAATGAGCCGCCATTTGGTATGAGTCGATTTCACCTAGACGGGTATTTATCCCGTGAGTGATTGCGATTCCCTTTTTGGAATCACGCAGAGGCCGAATCACTGAGCCATCGGAGGGGCCATCGTTGCATGCTCCGACAAACGGTTTCACCGCGCTTTGCCCCTGTACCTCATGGTCATACTGCCTGACAACCCACTCCTTGGAGGCGACATCAGGATGCGATAGGATTTTATTTAGAATATCCTCGAAACCGTCCTGTGGAATTACGCCATCAAGAGGTCTTGGTTCGTGCTTTACCACTACTTGTTTGGTCGATTGCGGGCATCCGTTATGCATGAAATCCATTTCGATATCGCAGACGATATTTCCATCGTATGTAAGCTCAAGGCGATTTGTGTCGGTGTATTCGCCGATTATCGTTGATTGAACATCCTCTTCATCGCAAATTTGAATCATCTCATCGACATTTTCAGGCGGGACAGCGAATACCATTCGCTCCTGCGCCTCACTGACCCAGATTTCCCACGGCTGCAATCCCTCGTATTTAAGCGGGACAAGATTCAATTCGACTTTCGCCCCGGTTCGCTCTCCCATTTCACCGACCGCGCTTGACAGCCCTCCGGCCCCGCAATCGGTGACAGCACGAAAGAGTTTTTTATCGCGGCATTTGAGCATGACATCGGTGAATTTCTTTTCAGTTATCGGATTTCCAATCTGCACCGCGCCGGATGAGTGTATTTCACTGCCCTCATCGAGCTCAAGCGAGCTGAAAGTCGCGCCGTGAATGCCATCCCGGCCTGTCGCTCCTCCGATTACAAGAATCTTGTCGCCGGTTTCAGCATCGCCGAATGATGCCCACTTCGGCATGATTCCCACCGTTCCGCAGTAAACAAGCGGGTTTCCGACATAATTCGGGTGGAAGTTAACGCTACCGTTGATTGTGGGTATTCCCATACGGTTGCCGTAATCGCGAACTCCGGCGACAACGCCTTTCATAATTCGCTTTGGGTGAAGGGTTCCCTTTGGCAGTTCATCGCGCGATGTTTCAGGATCGGCGAAACAGAAAATGTCTGTATTGGCGATTGGTTTCGCGCCAAGGCCGCATCCGAGGATATCTCGAATCACGCCGCCTATTCCCGTTCCAGCGCCCCCGTACGGTTCAATCGCTGATGGATGGTTATGTGTTTCCACTTTGAAACAGATGTTATGTTCATCATCAAACCTGATAATCCCGGCGTTGTCCTTGAATACTGAAACGCACATTGGATGGTTTATTTCACTTGTCGCTGCAAATACGGTTGATTTGAGCAGATTAGTAATTTTCTTTTTATCGTTGATTACATAATCGCTTGTCAGCGTTTTGTGTATGCAGTGCTCGCTCCATGTCTGCGCAAGAGTTTCGAGTTCGACATCGGAGGGGTCGCGATCAAGTTTGATATAGTAATCCTGAATGATTGTCATTTCGGTGCGATTAAGCGCAAGGACACGATCTTTGCTGAGTTTGTCGAGGGCGTCGCCATCAAGTTTACGAATCGGAACGGTTTCTGATATTGGTTTAATTGGAGTGCCTTTCGGAAACGGGTCGTCCGTGTCAGCCATCGTACGCTGGATGACCTTGTTCATGAGAAGCTTGTCGCGGATAAGTTCGAGTTCGTTATTTGTAAGATCACCAGCTATTAAGAAACGCTTTCCGGTTTTAACCTGCCGGATGCCATCGATTCCCAACTCACTTATGCCCCTTAGAGCGGTCGCGCCAGCCGGGTCGGAAACTCCGGGCAGAAAGCCAATCAGAAACGAATGATAACCGCTGTTCGAATTTGAAAAACCGATTGAATAACGCTCAACCACAGGATCGCATAAAAGTTCCTTCGCCGCATTGTCAACCTCGCCCTCTGAAATCGCGCCTTTAAGCCAAAAGACAGTGTTTATCCGTGCATTGAGTTTCGTGCCTATTCCGAGGTCACGGATGTCATCAATGAGACCGTTCGCGAATGGGTCGGGAAAACCATCTTTTTTTGAGATTTCAATAACGAATATTGCATCGTTTGGCATGCATTTACTCCTTACAGATTCTGGTTCAATCTCAACTGGTAAGAATAACCTCACCGTTTCCGGGAACAATTTCGCCGATTATTTTGCTTTCAACCCCGAATCGCTTAAGAATAATCTGCGCGTTGTCAACCTCGCCACCGCGCATGACAAGTGCCATTCCGATTCCCATGTTGAATGCCTTGAACATCTCATCGTGGCTGATATTGCCCCACTCGACAACAATTTCGATTTCAGGCGGCACATCCCAGCTGGTCGGGTCAACGCGCGCGCTTAAATCATCAGGAAGAATTCTCGGAATGTTGCCGGTAATGCCACCGCCTGTGATATTCGCTATCCCCTGAATCTCAACGCCGTTTTCAATCAGTTCCATGACCGGTTTGACGTAAATCGTAGTCGGCTTTAACAAAGCGGCTCCCAGATAATTTTCAAGTTCGGGGACTTTGTCAGCATATTTATATGGCGACTTTTTCTCGATTACTTTGCGAATCAGTGAATACCCGTTTGAGTGAAATCCGCTTGATAACAGCCCGAGAACAACATCCCCTTCCCGAATGGCGGAGTTGTCAATGACTTTGCTTTCATCGACAATTCCAACGCCAAAAGCCGCGAGGTCAAATTCGCCGGGTGGGTAAATATCCGGGAGTTCAGCTGTTTCACCGCCGACAAGCGCGCAGTCTGCCTGCTTGCATCCGGTAACAATGCCCTCGATTATTTTTTCAAACGTGTCATCATCGAATTTTCCAATCCCGATATAATCGAGCAGGAACAGGGGTTTCGCGCCAACGCAGATAATATCGTTTACTACCATCGCGACAAGGTCAATACCGATTGTGTTGTATCGCTTCATTTCATGGGCAATCAGGAGTTTTGTGCCTACGCCGTCCGTTGAACTGACAAGAATCGGTTTGTCCATGCTTGAAATATCCGGACGGAAAAAACCGGCGAATCCGCCTATGCCGGTGGGAACGCCTTTTGTGTGCGTCGAGCTCACAAGGGCTTTTATCCTGTCAATTGCCTTGTCCGTACGCTCGATATCCACACCGCTTTCAGCATATGTCATCCCTTTTTCTTTTTGTTTTTTTGTCATGTCGGCCATCATTATCCCGCAGGATGATTTTATCAATCAGAATGTGAAAGCATACGACAAGATTAAAATCATTTCCACTTTTAAGGCTGAAAAGATAAAATTTCAATTTTGAACCAAGGATTTTCATACAAAACTTGTCAAAATAAAATACGGATTGCTGATTGGTGGAACACAGATGAATGTGGTGAAGTAGGTATCGCTGAAATCGGAGAACATCATTGCTGTGCTTGCGAGACACAATGATTTAGATATTTAAAATTTTAAAATGTGAGTTATAATTAACATTTTACCGGAGGTCATCATGAATATTAATGACAAAAGAACAACCTTTTTACTTATACTTTTGTTATTGTTCGCTGTTAGTTGCAGTGGAAACAAGGATCATGAAATTGGCACTCAACCTGATAACGTAGATGTAAATCTTGCAAACCCGACGAGATTAACAGATGCAAGCAGCGAAAAATACCCCATTTTGATTCCACCTGGGAAAGACGATTCATGTGAATTCTATTATTCAAACTCTAACCTGTATCATAATCGGCTTAATTTTTTTGGTAAGCAACTACGAGCTTTCCAAACTAAATATGGTAGATATCCGGACACGCTTGAAGAATATTTAGATGCTGAAACTACTATATTCTGGCCCATTGATCCATTTACGAATAAACCATTTGTTTATTCTAAATCTATCACCCCGGATTTAGGTTCGATGGGAAAATTCTCTTTTGAAAATGTTAAAGATAGAAATAATGAGATTGGACTTAAGATTCTGTGTTCTATACCTACCGATGAGGAAACTTTCATGCTTGCGAATTATCCATTACCTGCGCCAGGAAATAATTTTGACAACATAAATATGCGTTATGAAAACCAATTCTCAACACTGCCTGATTATCTCAACTCACAAGCTTATTTATTGGCAGCGGATTATGCATATCAGTTTGGCGAACTACCTGAAACTTTGGGGGAATTCCTGTGCGGCTATTTAATAATCAAGGACAATTGGCCTGACATGAGTTCAATAAAATCAAAAGAGGATAAAGGTTATTTTGAGTTGGGTTTAACACCCGATAAATTAACTTACTACAGCATTATCCATATGACAACTGGTTGGAAAAGGGAGAGAAGCTATACTTATGAATCAACGCCAAATCAAAAGAGAAAAATGAGCCAGAACCTGGCTATGGCACTGACTATGCCTGATGTATCCAAATTATCGCATATGGTTCCTTTTGCTTCATCGCTGATTTATCCGACTGCTGAATCTTTGCCAAAGGAACTCTGCATAACAAAAACTGAGATTCTTGCATTGAAATAAGTAAACGGCCAAAGAATCCACTTTCCTGAACTTGCGATAGACACTGGGCTTATGAACGAGCCTTATTTAAGCCATCCAGTTTGAAGCCTCTTATGGACTATCCTCATTTCTTTAAAATCATTCGTCATTATTGAAATTTCATATTAGACCGCACAATTATCACGCAAAAAGTGTCATAATAGTGAGGAAAGCACCATGCAAAAGCATGGTGTTACAGACAAATCATGGAGCGTCAAACAATGCGAAATTACAAATCATTAGTTTTAATATACCCGTTGATTTTCCTTCTATCATTCATTGTCCTGTGCAATGAACCGGCAGTCGCGCAAAAGCATCCTGAACCAAGCATCATGATAGAGGATTTCTATCCTGTCCAACGAGGCGTTCTTGAAAGGGCATGGGCACAGGTCGCAGGCGTGAATGGCGCGAATATTCCCCATATTCGTAAAGCAGCAAAGAAATATAATATGCATCCCGCGGATGTCGCCACTGTTCTTGTCGCCGATTCGGCATGCCGATTCGCCTGGCCCGGCGGACTGCCGAATGAAATCCCGTTCGGATTCGTCCATTCGCAGACCGGAATCTCCCAGATACCCCCCAGCATGGCGGCATCGCATAGATTGATAGAATCAGGCCTGTTGATTTCCGGGGCAAAATCGCGATTCAAAAGAATGAGGGAATCGACACTGCAGCCTGAAAAGGGTGTCGATTACTGGTTTAAATCTCTGGTTGATGAATCATACGAAGCTATGAAAGATCCCGGCGTGAATATAAGAGTCGCTGCGCGATTCATGCGTCGAGTCTCGAATGCCGCTTTAAATCTGTATAAGCCAGATGCCCGTGATTCTCTTATGATGGATGATCAAAGCCTTATTCCCAAGCAGCATATCAGATGGGCGGATGAATTCGACTGGGGTAAACTGAAAAAATACCTTCGCGACCACATGTTGTGGGATTATACCTATGAATTTGATATAACTGAGTTCGCGCCGTCGGATGACAGAATCAGCGAACTCAACATGATGATTCTCTATTCGGAATATCGCACAAGTCCGCCGTTCGATGGCTCCTGGTTTTTCGAGGCGATGTATCTTGTGCGTGAAACAAGGCGATGGCTTAACTCGCGTGAGGATATTCTTGACCAGCTGAAACCTCTGGATGGCAAAGTCAAACCGTATGTTGAATGGGTTGAGGATTATTCGTTCTACCAGAATGAGGCTGAAATGCTTAATCCGGGAAGAGTCCGGACTGAAGATGAGGATTCCGGCAATACAAATGATAAAGAAGAGAAAAAGGACGAGAAGTCTAAAAGCGAAGACAAGGGAAAACGTAAAACCAGAGGCGGGTACTAATCAAAATTCTCCATGAAATACTCGCAATCACGACACTCCTTGTCGCAGAGAATCAAGTCGCTATCCACAACGTTTCGTAGAAGAAAACAGTTTAGTGCCCTAACGCGGTATGTCAGGCACTCGGTACAATGATGGTCGTCAGCAAGTTTCCTGTCATCAGACTGCCAGCAATACAGGCGATTATCCTTATTGTTGGCGACGTCACTCTTGGAACTGCTTTTATTATCACCGGAAATCCAGTTATCCAGAGTTTTTTTCGAAAACCTCCAGTGCCTTCCGACTTTTATCGCCGGTACCCGTTTCTCCTGAACCAGTTTATAAAGAGTGCTTCTCGGTATCTTGAGATAAGACATCACTTCCTTGAAACTCATTATTTCATCAGTCATACAAAGCACCTCTGTCGTTAAATGTGAAAATAAAACCAAACTGTATTAGTAATAACTGATACTTTCCGTTTACTATACATACTGGCACAGATATAACATAATTATAACGTCAAGAGGTTCGAATAACAACTAGTAATACTAGAGAAATCTGAGTAGGTTAAAAGAAGTTAGCAGGTTAGCAGGTTAGCAGGTTAGCAAGTTAGTAGGTTAGCAAGTTAGCAGGTTAGCAAGTTAGCAGGTTAGTAAGTTAGCAAGTTAGTAAGTTAGCAAGTTAGCAGGTTAGCAAGTTAGTAAGTTAGCAAGTTAGCAGGTTAGCAAGTTAGTAAGTTAGCAAGTTAGCAAGTTAGCAGGTTAGTAAGTTAGCAGGTTAGCAAGTTAGCAAGTTAGTACGGGAAAAAGATATCACTCGGGGACCCCGGGGAAGGGACACCATAAGCGCTAAGTTATTTATCCTTAAAAAAACTACTTTAAACTACTGTAAAATCGCAATGAACTGTAAAGCCGGACATTGAAATCAGAGCCCCAAACGTTAGTGAGGGGTAAGCAAAGTTTATAGCATCTTCGAGATTACCCCTCACTAACGTTCGGGGCTCGGATGATGCATCAGTCGGGGATTGAGTGAATACTACCTGGCAACGAAAAGTTTAACTTAGCGCTTATGGGAAGGGACACCGGGTTACGGATTAGCAGGTTTAGTACGGAATGACAGTTGAGTGTTCTTTTCTTTTTAACCTGCTAACTTACTAACCTGCTAACCTGCTAACTTACTAACCTGCTAACCTGCTAACCTGCTAACTTACTAACCTGCTAACTTACTAACCTGCTAACTTGCTAACTTGCTAACTTGCTAACTTTTTTATTGATTGCGTAGAGGATTGCTGACAGGATTAATCCGCCGAGGATTCCGACAATCAAACCGTAGATTGTTCGTTCTATTGAAATGTCCAGGGGTGTGTGGAAATGGCAGAATGTGTTAAACATCGAAACCTGCCCGACCAGTCCGCCGATTAAACATATAAAAGCCAGTGAACTGAATTTGGTATTGTATCGATATAGAGAGAAGAGAGAGAGAATCAGAAGAGGATGTCCGATTAGGAACTCTTTTGTGCGAGGCCTGACTGAGAAAAATCCCTCTAAAAGCCCTCTGAAAGTGTTTTCGATTTGAGAGACAGAGAGTATCGGCTCATTTCCTGAACGGGTAATGAGGATAAAACCAGCGAAAGCTATCACCGCAAAGAGAATAATGTGTTTTAGTTTTATCTCCATGTCACCAAGGAATGCGAGTTCCTTGAGGAATCCGGATTTCGCCTGGCGGAAGAAAAGGCGCACTCCGATAAGCGCGGCAAGGAAGATTGGAATTACGAATGAAATCTTTACACCGCTGTAGCTTTCAACGTTGAGCATGTAGGATGTCGTGGAGAACATCGCGGCGACAATCGATGCGCCAGTCAGCGTGAATAGAACAATCAGCGGAAATGAAAGCAAGGGAGTTGGAAAGTGTCCGCGCTTTTTAAAGATATCGAAATTCAAAGCGATTCCCATCGCTGGGAATGTGATGCCCGCGATTACTCCCCACGATTTAATAATCATCGATTCCTGTGAATGTGATGCGCTGATTATGGAAATGATGATAACTGCTATCAACAGCAGATAGGAGCGGATTTGCCATCCCCATGACAGAAGCAGAAGCAGTGATGCGCCAACCGCAAATAAAATTAGCAGATTGGCAATAAATGATGTTTGAGCTTTTTCAAACGGTTTTGCCTGTCCGATTTTAAATCCAGCTTTCTCAATTTCATTTTTTACCGATTTGAAATATTCAATATTGGTCTCAACTAAATTCGTACCTTGAGTCGGAACGAAAAAGGGTTTTAAATAAACGATTCTTACATTTCGCTCTTTTACAGCTCTCACAAATCGCGCGACAGCTTTTTTAGGCGTGTAAACCTCCATCTCCTCATCGGAGATTGAATGGACACGAAGAACATTTGGCAGCATTAAATTGGCAAGCGCCTTGTCGCCATCCTGTTTAGCGAATTCGATGTAGCCGAAAGACATATTTTGATATTGTAAATACGATTTCATTTCTTTCAGCATTGCCGGATAACCCAGCACCTCATCGCCATCCATAATTATCGTTTTGGGGTACACTCCTGCGGGGAAAAAAAACTTATTGCCATCATGGGTGGGTTGTTTCATGTTTTTTAACGAGTCAACAAATCGGTTGTTTCTTAATCGAGGTATGATTTTAAAACCATGATCTTGAAGTTCCCTGAACAAGGAAGTTCGGAATCCAGCTCCCAGATGATACATCTCCTCAGGATCACCTTTAAGTGTAATTACATGGACACCTTCCTCATCGAATACTTTCCGTCTGACTTGCGTGTAGCCGATCCGCTTGCCCCATGATTGTGTCAGATTGTAAACAGTCTTATAATCATCTTTGTAAACAGACATATAATCATCTTTGAAAATCAGATGAACATCATTAGGTGAAAGCCCCAGAGTCTGCGCGACAAGTTTATCCTCAGTAACATAATTTATTTCCGGCTTTTCTTTTTTCTGACGCGAGGAGGGGCCATCCAGAACTCTTTTCTCGATGTTAAATCCTTTAACCACAGCGGCAATTCCGCGCTCCTCAAGAAACTCAGGGGTGTCCTCCAAAAGCGCGATTGTGTCGAACCCATCGGATTTCAGGCGGTCAAGCAAATCATCAATTTCGATTCCGTTGTATCGAGCGAACCTGTGCAGCTGGAAGTAATCCAGCGCGATGGTTACGGTTCGATTGTCGTTTTCAATTTTCGCACGATTTGTCAGCTCAGCAAGTGATGCGACAAGTCCGATCGCGATAATTATCAGAAGAATTATGTTGTAACGCTTTTTTAGCATACGATTAGAAAATCATTTTAGACCAGTAAGCCGGTTTTGTCATTCACGTTTTTTTCTTTTACATGTATAAACTAATTTCCACCTGAATTAGATTATTCTCTTGACATCAACGAAATCACCGATAAAATTCTATAAAGAGCAGTGCAAGCCGAAGTGGCGGAATGGTAGACGCAGCAGACTCAAAATCTGCCGTACGCAAGTACATGAGGGTTCAAGTCCCTCCTTCGGCATTTTGTTTTCATCATGCGGTCGAAATTGCATCAATGGGCAAAATTTCCAGATAAGGTAATTACCCAATGTAACCCGGCGTCCCCTCGCCGGGGTAATGCGTGGATTCATCACCATCTCCCCCGGTTAATAAGAAACCGGGCTACAGGTCTCGTTATTTTTTTATTTGTTTCATCCGATAATATAAACATGCGACAAATCCATATCCTTAAAAACACGATTCAAAACTACGCGTGGGGTTCGAAAACCGCGATTCCCGAAATCCTTGGCGTTGCGCCATCAGGTGAACCTCAGGCTGAACTCTGGATGGGAGCTCATCCAAAAGCGCCATCGAGTGTGGTATGTGATGAAACCTCAATCGCGCTGGATGAATATATAAGCTCAAATCCAACCGGCGTTCTTGGCAAGACAATCGCAGAGAAATTTAACAACAAACTTCCGTTTCTGTTTAAAATACTCGCGGCTGAAAAACCGCTTTCCATTCAGGCTCATCCGAATCTTGCGCAGGCGCGGGAGGGTTTCAAGCGTGAAAACGATGATGGCATCCCGCTGGATTCCCCTGTCCGGAATTATCGCGATAAAAACCACAAACCGGAGATAATCTGCGCGCTGACTCCATACTGGGCGATGAACGGATTCAGGTACGCTGAGGATTCTATTAATCTTCTCGAAAAAGTCGCTGGCGATAAAACCGCTGGCGGTAAAGTCGCTGGCGGCAATCTTGTTAATGAGTTGGACGCTTTCAAAAAAGAGCCAAACAACCGGGGATTGAAATTGTTTTTCCAGTCGCTCATGGAAATGGATGAGGAGAGGAAAAAGAATGTCGTTGATGAATCAGTTATTCTTGCTGAGAAATTCGCAGATGATAATCCCGCTTTTGAATGGCTCGTTCGACTTCACGGGGAGTACCTCGGCGATGTCGGCATCTTCTCCCCTCTTCTCCTGAATCTGATTCAACTTAAACCGGGAGAAGCCATGTTCCTTCACGCAGGAGTTCTTCACGCGTACCTGCATGGCGTGGGAATCGAATTAATGGCGAATTCGGACAATGTACTCAGGGGCGGATTGACGCCAAAACATATCGACTTGCCTGAGCTTTTCAAAGTCGTTAACTTCAGAGAAACGCCTCTGGATATTCTTAAACCCGAAAGCGCGAATTCCGCTGAAAGTGTATATTCATCATCCGCGGATGAATTTGTTCTGTCGGTTATAAATATAAGCGCTGATAACCCGTATAAGAGTGAAAGAAATCGAAGTATTGAAATTATGATATGCACTGATGGTGATGCTGTAATCGTTGATTCAATCGGTGAATCGATGGACATAAAGCGTGGAACATGTTTAATGATTCCGGCATCGGTTGATTATTACAGCATAGAGGGTGACGCTGTAACCTACAAGGCATCAGTACCCATTTGAAGCCATTCGGGTTGCTAAATATCATTCCGTGCATGCTAAATATCATTCCGGGCAAATTAAATGTTATTCCGCGCAAATTAAATGTCATTCCGGGCTTGACCCGGAATTCATGTATTGCCGAAAAAATATTGATTCTGAATCAAATTCAGAATGACGATCTTTAATCCGTAAGTCCGATTGCATTTTGTGTTTCGCTTATATTATTGCCACTGTATAAATATTGTGATAAAATTCACACACGGTATTAATCCTGTTCTTGTTTTTCATGAAGGAAAGAACGGGTTTTTTAATGCCTGATTTGTTTTTCACTTTGAGCCAAACTACTGGAGGTCAGAATGAAAATAGTCTGCCTCGTAAAAGAAGTCCCGGATTCAGAAGCAAAGATCACGGTCGAGAACGGTAAAATCAAAGAGACCGGTGTTAAATTCATTGTAAATCCCTATGATGAGTATGGCATCGAAGAAGCTTTGAAGATCAAGGAAGCGGGAGGAGAGCATCAGGTATTTATTCTAACGTTCGGAACCGAGCGCGCGAAAAAGGTTATGGAAAGCGCGATGGCTTTGGGCGCCGACGAGGGATTTCTTGTCGCTGATGGCTCAGCACCGGATTGCGATTCCCACACCACGGCAAAAGTTCTTGCAGCCGCGTTGAATAAAATCGGATTCGACATGATTTTCTGCGGCAAGCAGGCAATCGATGATGATTCCTCTCAGGTTGGAGTGCGAGTCGCTGAAATGCTCTCATTGGGACATGCCTCTGTGGTTAATAAATTCGAACTCACAGATGGCAAAGTCAAGGTGGAAAGACAGATTCAGGGCGGACAGGAGGTTATTGAAATGCCTGTTCCCTGTGTTATTACATGCCAGAAAGGGCTTAACGACCCGAGATACCCATCGTTGAAAAATATCATGGCGGTTAAGAAAAAACCTCGCACGGTTTTCACTCTTGATGATATCGGTTTAAGCGCGGACGATGTCGGTGTTAACGGCAGTTTTGTCGAGGTAACCAAATTCGAACCGCCGCTGGAAAAAGCGCCGGGGCGTGTTATCGAGGGTGAACCTGAGGACACTGCGAAAGAACTCATTCGAAGTTTGAGAGAAGAAGCGAAAGTTATCTAATCCGGCATCGCCATTGAATATCTATTAAAGCAGAAATCAATAAGGATACTGAAAAATGGTCTTAATAATAGCAGAGCACCAGAATGGCCAGGTGAAAAAAACATTAGCGGAATGTCTTTCAGCCGCGAAGCAGTTGGCTGAAAAGCTCGGTGGGGAGATTCACGCGGTATTAATCGGCTCATCTCTTGATGAGTTGGCATCTCAGATTGACGGCTTTGCGATTAAAAAGCTGCATTTGATTGATTCGCCTGAACTCGAAAAAGCAACCACTGAAAAACAGGCTGATGCTTTGGCTCCGTTTGTCAAGGGCGGAGAGTTCAAAGCCGTACTTGGTCCCGCAAGCGCGTGGGGTCGAGACCTGACTGCCCGCCTCGCGGCGAAAATTCCCTGCGGGCTGGCTACCGACTGCACTGAACTTCGCTGGGATGGCGACAAGCCGATTTTCTATCGGCCTGTTTACGCTGGCAAAGCGTTCGCCAATGTCGCGTTTAAAAATGGCGTGATTATGGCAACGCTTCGCCCGAATGTTTTCCCCCCGGATGAAAAAACAGGCGAGACTCCCGAAAAGGGCACGATTACCTATGATGCCGGTTCTGTGGCATCGCAAATTCTCGATATCATTCGCAAAGCGACCGGCCGTGTTGAACTGACAGAAGCGGATATAATCGTCTCCGGAGGCCGTGGAATAAAGGGAGCGGAGAATTGGGGCATACTTGAGGAATTAGCGGATACTCTGGGCGCCGCTTTGGGAGCATCACGCGCTGTTGTCGATGCCGGTTGGATTGAACATTCGCATCAGGTCGGCCAGACAGGAAAAACTGTCAGCCCGAAAATCTATTTCGCATGTGGAATCTCAGGCGCAATTCAGCATTTGGCAGGTATGAGTTCAAGCAAGGTTATAGTCGCGATTAATAACAATCCTGAGGCTCCCATTTTCAAAGCGGCAACATTCGGGATCGTGGGCGACATGTTCAAGGTCGTTCCTATTTTGACAGAGGAATTCAAGACGATAGTGGACTAGTAATTATTTGTTCTGGGAAAAAAGGGGCATTCCCCAATCATGGGGTACGTCCACATGAGGCTTCAAATCTGACGTTATCAATATACTATGCTGTAATCCCTTATTTATACTGTGTTTATTCACTTGGTTGGGACAGTCCTTTTTTTTCTCAATCCAAACTCATCCCACACGATTTATTGAAGAGCCATTAATATATTCTCAAACGTCTGTTCCTTGACGTGTTATTGCATTGGTTGTAAAATCACACGGTTATTCTCCCGATAAGGTTTATATCAAATCTCTGGTTTTGTTGTAAATCAGGATTATGGTTTATCTGTTTCATCGGGAGAATATGTGTTTCATAGAACCTTTTGAAACATCAATTTGTCATAGAAATCATTGACACAGGGATTAATCCCGGAGGTATTATATAATATGAACCCGATACTTGTGCCTATTGGCGAAGTTACCTTAAAACCGTTGATCTTGTGGATACTGGGGGCCGGCGCTCTGTTATTCTTCTCGTTCGCGCAGAGCTACGGACAGGCAAAAGGATGGAAGACAGGCAGGATTATCGGGCTTGGCGTGATATTTATTCTTGTCGGCGATTTAATTGTCTATCTTGTCGCAAAAGCATTGAACTGCCCTGAGCAATTGTTTGTTGGAACTGTTAATGTGTACTCCTACGGCTTCATGCTGACTATCGCTTTTATCGTAGGAACAATAATTACCGTTTACGCCGCCAAACGAGAGCAGGTTGATTCGGAAATCATTCTTGATCTTATTTTCGTCATTATCATTGGCGCGCTTATCGGAGCGAGGATAATGTATGTCATCCTGAAATTGGATGAATTCCTCACCTATGAAACAATCATGGTCGGTGATCAGGAACAGTTGAAATTCCTTCTCATGCCAACCCTGAAACATATGGCAGCTATTCATCAGGGCGGGCTTTCAGTGCACGGCGGAGTAATTGGCGCGACGCTGTTGAGCGCTATCTATACCAGGATGAAGAAACTGAACTTTTGGAAAATCGCTGATCTTTTCGCTCCCTCGCTTGCTCTGGGCATGGCGATTGGCCGTATCGGATGTTTCCTTAACGGATGCTGCTACGGCGTTGTCTGCAAGAATCCGGATGCTTGGTACGCTGTTAGTTTTCCGCTCAATACTCACACAGGTGTAACACCGGAACCACGGCACGCGGCGCAGCTTTATATGATGGCGCTTAATTTGATTATCTTTTTCATCCTGAGGGGAATGTATAAGAACAGGAAATTCGACGGGCATGTTTTTCTCATGTGGATTGCCCTTTACTCAATCGCTCGATTCTTCCAGGAATTTTTCAGATTCGGAGTGTCGAGCGATGTCATCTTCGGCACAATCACAATCGCCCAGCTTGCCAGTGTGATTTTGGCTGTTGTTGCATTTGTGATAATCGCTGAAGTCAACAAGCGAATTGAAATCGCAAAACGCGCTAAGGAAGCATCTGAATAGCCAAGGTTGTTGTTATATCTCATCCCCCCCCTAATCCCCCCGCGAGCGGGGGGGAAAATTTTGCATTTGCAAACTATATACCTGGTCTATACACTTGCGAAGGAAAAAGACAGCATGCTTCTTCCCCGCTCGCGGGGAGGGCTGGGGTGGGGCATTTTATTTGCGATACCTTTCCCGACACACTCAAAACCCTCTGCTATCTTTTTCTTACTAACTTACTAACCTACTAACCTGCTAACCATTCTTCTAATATTTCGGACCGTATAAATCCTCAAGTTCACTGCGGATTCCAAGCATACTCTTATATCTTTCGGGATGGACTTTCCCCTGTTCGACCGCTTCTTTTACAGCGCAGCCCGGTTCTGTTTCGTGTTTGCAGCTTAATCCGAATTTGCATTTACCGGATAGAGGCTCCATTTCAGGATAGAGAGTTATTAATTCATCCGGGTCGAGATTCCATAACGCGAGCTGTTTGATTCCGGGTGTGTCGAGGACGAATCCGCCGTCATCGAGTGGAAACGCTGCCAGGTGCGATGTTGTGTGCTTGCCTTTACCGGTCGCTTTACTGATTTCATTGACTTTTAAGCCAAGACCCGGTTGGATTTTATTCAGCAGTGATGATTTCCCGGTTCCGCTTGGCCCGACCAGAACGGATGTTTTGTTAACCATCATGCTCTTCAGCTCATCGACCCCCTCACCAGAAATCGCGCTGGTTGGGAGAATGTGGCATCCGACTGGCTTATATATTTCCCGGATTCTATTCAATTCACCATCTTTTGGGATATCGGTTTTGTTCATAACAATAACCGCGGGAATATCCTCCCATTCAGCGGCTATCATGAACCTGTCGATGAGTCCCGTTTTGGGGACTGGCTTCGACAGGGCGAAAACAATAAACAGCGTGTCAATATTCGCGCAAATTACAGATTCAAGCGGTTTTGGGCTGGGAGACCGTCGGCTTAACTGGTTTTTTCTTGGCTCGACTCGTTCGATTACTCCCCTGTCGGATTCATCATCGGATGGCGTAAACCTTACAATATCGCCAACCGCAACAGGATCAACCTGCGCTATTCCCTTTATGCTGTCAACGCTCTGGCGTCGCTGACGTGACAACGGATAAACAAGTGATTTTCTCAATCTGCTTCTGATGCCGCAAAGAAACTCATTTCCGTTGGAAAATACGCGATATTCTCCGCGCTGTTTTTCAAGCACATTTCCCATGGGAAGCTTGCCCATTTTTGACATATCCAAATGAGGATCGGATGTTTCAATCAAATTTGTTTACCTCAATTTTTCAAACAGCCATTAATCGATGCAATATAATGACACGGTTACAGGCATGACAAGCCATTATTAATTATAGAGCAGAGACCTCTGAAAAAGGAAGAAATGATGCTAGTTTTTATAAGCGAAAAAGAATGGATTCCGGGTCAAGCCCGGAATGACAGTAGTTTGTCATTCCGGAGAAAAAACTCGTCGAAAAGCATCTTGTTTTTAATGATACCATTTTACTGATAACACTCGGGTGCCGCCCACACATCACGTCTTTTTGTGATTTGTGGGTGATTACTGCGAAGTCATGCAATTTCACCCATAAAGCCGAGACGGCTGTATGGGCGGCACCCGAGGAATTCAAATGAGGAGAAACGCAAAAAATGCCTTTCCCGACAGACTCGAAAGCCGGAATCCAATCTTTTCAAAGGTCTCAATCATATAATCGAAAACAATGAGTTTAAACACCATGTGTCCATCCATCCTTTTTGTTCTTGAATAAATCCGCTACAATCTTTAAAATCTATAGTTTGGACTCTTTTATTCATTAGTAACTGACTCACAAGCCTAATTCAATTACGGAGACATTTATGCCCGACAAAGATGAAGAACTGGTTGATGATAACACCGAAGAAAAAATCGAGCAGATTCCTGACGTGAATCAACTGGATGATATTGAATCAGATGATGACAAGGATGCGATAGACCTGTCGCCGTATATCTACCCAATCGCATCTTTTCTGATACCGCTGATTGTATATTGGCGAACGATGTGCACGGCGTTATATATCGGGGATGGCGGCGATTTTATCACCGCGAGCCATACTCTTGGGCTTCCGCATCCGCCGGGATATCCGCTTTATACGCTGCTTGGCAAGCTGTTTTTATCGCTGCCGATTCCGGGCGGATTAAGTGAAGCGGCGTGGCGGATGAATTTCATGTCAGCGTTTTTCGGAGCTCTGACAGCTCTTCTGGCATATCTGCTAATTAAGCGAATCACGAAATACGACTGGCTTGCTTTTTTCGCGGCGCTGACAATTGCATTCGGGCGAACATTCTGGTCGCAGGCCGTTATCGCCGAGGTTTACACGCTGAATACGTTTTTCATACTTTTGCAGCTTTACCTTCTTGTAATCAGAACTGACAAATTCGCCGGCAGGACTCTAATCTGGATGGGGCTTGCACTTGGATTAAGCCTCGCGCATCACCCATCAATCGCGATTTTCTTCCCGGCGTATATTTATTATTCCTACATTCATCGCGATTATCCGATGACCCGGCTATTAATTGTCGCGCTGGCTTTCGGGCTTGCGATTATCAACCCTATCGGAATTTTGGCAATCCTTCTGCTGATTCCTCATGAGCTGATTATCGCAAAGGTGAAAAAACAGGACTTTCTCAAATTGCAGAAATCGGCGCTGGCATTCGCATTATTGGTTTTTATTCTGTCAGTTGGACTGTACGCCTACCTGCCGATTGTGAAATATAAAAATCCGGTTACAGGCCCACTGGAATTTGAATCAATACAGCAAAATGTCCAGTACTTTGTTGAGACAGTTACGCGCTCGATTTACCAATATAAGGCAATGAGTCCGGGCGAAGCGCTTACAACCACTCCGATGGTTTTTAAGCGTTATTTGGAAATCCTTTGGGATGATTACCTCGCGCTGGTGTTTATATTTTTCCTGGGATTCATGGCGATTAAGCGAAAGGTTCACATCGCCGCAGTGGCATTTATTTGCTATGCGTTGTTCATGATTACAGTTTTGTTCTATCCATCCGGCGATATACTGCACGCGCCTTTGAAAAACCTTGAGGTTGTCATGCCGCCTCTTATGATTCCCGCGCAGTTGATGTATATCCTGTTCGGGTTTATCGGCATCGGATGCGTCCTTGACTGGATACCCGGTTATGTCGAATCGATGAGGAAAATCGATCCAATGCCGACGGAGAAGAAAATCAGGTTTTTGAATGGCGTCGTGATTGGTTCGCTTGTTCTTCTTGTCCTTGTTGTAATACCTATTCACAACTGGTTTTTCTGCGATAAATCCAAAAGCCTTACCGCGTACAATTACGCGCGCAATGTGATTATCAGTGCTCCTGACAACTCGTTCGTTCTCAATACAGGCGATGAAACTTTCCTGTTTTGGTATCTGACTGAAGTCGAGCATTTCATGCCTGAGAAAAACGTTGTACTTCAAAATTGGATTCACAATATCAGGGGGTTCGAGGTTCTTGCAAATGAGGAACAGGCGATCAAAGACGTTCTGATGTGGGTGCTGAAAAACCGTGAATGGTCAATCACTGACAAGGAATTTAAGGAGATAGACCATCACCTGCCAAAATTCGACCACTACTGCGCTACTTTCCTTACAGACTACATCCAAAAGGATATTCTTTTTGCATCCCAGGATGTTGTCATGCATGATTTGGTTTACGAGTTCGTGTTTAAACCACAGGAGTATTATGATAAATATAATTACGAAATCCATCCTGAGTATGGCATTGTCAAGATTGAGGAGCCTATAGATTTAGAAAGTGAAGATGCTGAAAAAACACCGTTCATTTCACTTGAGAAACGGCGGATGGAACAGTCATATTTCGAGGACGACTACCCCGGAATGCGCCTTAGAATGGATGGTGATATTCCGTTCGACACTTTCCATTGGGAGGGATTGTTTATCCCCGAATATGACGCGACGGGAAAAGTGATTAAACTGGATTACGACCAATCGTACCACGACCCGCAGGAGGATGAGATAATCGGGCGGTACCAGGAGATGCTCCACAATATCGGAGCATGGAATGTGCATGTGGCATCGGGAATAGAGCGCCAGGAAGATCAGGTTGAACCTCTGAAAACAGCGACATCGGCGTTTCGTAACGAGATAAAACTGAAAGTTACCGACCCCGTGGGATGGCTCAGTCTGGGTAATGTTTATATTCAACTTCGAATGATGGATCAGGCTGTCGAGGCTTTGACACAGCACAAGAATCTGGTCATGTTTCTTCCCGATTCCACAATGAAAAAGAAATCGGAAGCGCATTATTATCTTGCGTACGCGCTATATATAATGGGCGATTTTAACCACGCGCGAAAAGAGATAGATTCCGCCCTGCTGTTTGATTCCACCTCTGAACAAGCCTCCAAACTGAGAAAGACAATTCTTGAGCAGGAGGAGTTGACCAGGAAGAAAATTGATAAACTTAAAAAGAAAATTGAAAATAGTGATGAAGAAGATGAAGAAATCGAAGACGGAATGGGTAGTCTTGAGTTGGGCGGTGAGTTGGAAAAAAGCGATGAGGGGGAGGGGAAAGGTTAGTAAGTTAGCAAGTTAGTAAGTTAGTAAGTTAGCAGGTTAGCAAGTTAGTAAGTTAGCAGGTTAGCAGGTTAGCAGGTTAGCAAGTTAGCAAGTTAGTAAGTTAGTAAGTTAGCAGGTTAGTAAGTTAGTAAGTTGGCAGGTTAATAAGTTGGCTTTTCGATAACCCGAGAATAATCCGTCATTCCGACATTCGCGAAGCGAATGGTCGGAATCCCTTTCTTCGTTTCACCCATCGGATGTAGGAAGAAATAGCAGAGAGTTAAAACCCTCTGCTATTTCTTTCGCTATTGATGCAATTTATTCTGCATTGAAACTATTCAGACAGGCGGACGGGCATTATTACATAGAGGAAATCCTCATCTCCGGGAATGGTTATCAATCCAGGCTGCAATTGATTTCCAAACTGAAGTTCAATTTCCTCGGAGTCAATATTCTGAATGGGATCCATCAGGAACTTGTAATTGAACGCGACTTTAATATCATCGCCCTCTTTCTGGACAGGAAGTTTTTGCGTGGATGATCCCAGACTTTCCACATGCGCGTTAATTGTAAGCATGTCACCATCTGTTGACAGAACAGCCATGTCCCGACCTTCTCGCTGCCTTGCCACAATCGCGACACCTCTTACAGCCTGCTCCAATAATTCACGTTCAATAATTAGTTTCCCAATGAAATCATGAGGAATCACTCTATCGTAATCAGGATATTTGGCATCGATAATATGAGTTGTTATTACCGTGTCGCCCAAATCGAATTGTGTCATTTCCTTGCTAATCGTAATTTTGATATCATTCTCGCATCCAAAAGACAAAATTCTTAACAGATCATCCATGGACTTTGCTGGAATAAGAGCTTTGATTCCATCCTTGGGCGAGCGGCCCTCGATAGGGCATCTGTCAAGCGCGAGACGCCGTCCATCCGTGGCAATCATTACGCACTTTTTCGCTTCAATGACAATATAGATTCCGTTCGACCATGTCCTGGCGGAATCTTTGCTTGAGGCATAGGTGGTTTTTTTGAGTGAATTTAAAAGCTCACTGGGTGATGTTTTAAATGTGCTTCCCTTTTCCTTTATGTCCGGGAACTCAGGATATTCTTCTGCACTGATTCCATGAATGTCATACTCCGATGATTCTGTCTTGACAGTTACACGAGTGCCATCCTTGATCTCCATTACAACTTCACCATCGGGAAGCTGAGAAATTACCTCATGAAGCATCTTTGCAGGCAACGCGAGATTGCCCTCGCCCTCGGTGGTAACCTCGAATGTATTGCGGACACTCATCTCAAGGTCGTAAGATATTAGCGTGATGCTATTTTTACCGTATTGAATCAGCACATTACCCAGTATGGGAAGTGTCGGCTTGGTCGGCACAGCCTTTGAAATGATGTTCAGTGACCTTATGAGATCTTTATGTTGGCAAATAACTTTCATGCTAGATAAACCTCCAAAACCTTGGATGAATGAAAAATCATTATCCTCAATAGAAACGAGAATTATAGTCTTTTTAAACCTGATTGTAAATAATCGGGGCTGATTGGATATGAATATAAGCTTATGGACTGTCAAACAGGGAATTTCATGATAAAATGCCACATCATGTATCTTGATTTGAAACTCTTGATTTGAAACATCAAGATGCTTGAAGATAAATACAGGGGCACAAAAACAATGAAAAAAAGTATCACGTACAAAGTTATGTCAAACTCGCTGGCGTTCATCGTGGGATTCTCGATTATCTTCATTTTCGTAATCGGCTCGCTTGCCGGTTCACTGACCAAGTTTTTCTTCGACTACACAGATACAATCAACAAGATTCTTGGAGTGATAGTTGTAATTCTCGGAATTCACATGCTGGGTATTTTCAAGATTACAGCGCTTATGAGTGAAAAGCGATTCAACATGGCGGAGAGAAAATGGGGACTTGCAGGCAGTATGGTTGTTGGGATGGCGTTCGCATTCGGCTGGACACCTTGCATCGGGCCGATTCTGTTCGCGATATTCGCTCTCGCGCAGGAGTCGGGCAATTACTGGACATCGCTTCTTCTAATGGCCTTTTACTCACTTGGGCTCGCTATTCCGTTTCTACTCACCGCTCTCGCGCTTAATAAATTCCTTTTGTGGTTTCAAAAATTCAAACAGCATTTCAGGAAAGTTGAGATTTTCAGCGGGATTCTTGTTATGGGAATCGGCGTTCTGATTTTCACTGGCGGATTAAGTTCCCTGAACCAGTATTTCGCAGGCCTTGGTGGATTGGAAGCAGACCTTCAAGATCGTGTCTTCGGTGAGTCGCAGATCAACCTGTTGTTTGCTTTTGTTGGCGGACTTATCTCGTTCCTCAGTCCGTGCGTACTGCCAATGATGCCGATGTATATAAGCTACATCTCAGGAGTTTCCATCGGTGAGATGACAGGTGAGGTTAAGGGCGGGGAATAAAAGCGGCGTTCCCAAATGTCGCTTTTCACCCACAAATCACAAAAAGACGTGATGTGTGGGCGGCACCCGGGCTTGTTGTAAAACCTTGTTTTTTTAGAATGACAACCTTATAGCTTTCACGACCAACTCTTAAACCCTATGCTATTTTTTTTGGTTATTCCTCGACGCCCAATTCGCGCAGCTTAATAACTGCAAATACGCAGTAGTTGATAATGTCGCGGTATTCGCTGATACGACCCTCTGCGACCTTGCTTTTTTCGCCTTTTTGAGCGAGTTCCTCGAGTTGCTGCACACGCCGCACCTTAACTAGAATCTGGTCGGTAATTGACGGCACCCGCATTTCGCGCCAACTGTCGCCGTAATCATGGTTCTTTCTTATCATGATTTCGCGTGTTTCTGAAATTATCTCATCGTATTTTTTAACCAGCTCATCAGTGCTTTCTTTCATCACCATGTTCTCCAAAATGTTAGGTCAATTTACTCTTTTTTATCCAGTCGCTCGCGGATTCCGCCCAGTTCGGTGATTATATGAGCGAGAAGGAAAATGAAAACGCCGGTAACCATAAGCAAGGCGCCCTCAGATGGGTCCTTCGATATGAAAAACCGGAATACCACGCCTACGACAAACAGAATCACAGCTACAACTTTGAAAGTTAGATCGACCATCCTTCAACCTCCGTGAATCAGATTTAATCACTCCATGTATTATATCAATTATCCATCATCATTATTGCCGTAATCCGATGCCAATTCCAGCTGCTGCGCCATCTCATTTGAAAGAACGCCAAATTCGCCATAGGTGAAATAGATTCCCCATGCATTCTTCAGGTCAAGCATATACGACCTCACAGCTTCAATTCCCTCAATATCCATTCCGGGAATTATGCTGATTCGAGAGTTGTCAGCAATATTAATCAGCATTTCACTTGTGAATACCGCGACTTTCTCATCGTCTTTCAATTTGAAAACCCAGTATTTTTTATCATCAATTGTTACTGACGGCAGCTTCATACGCATATCATTCCATCCGAAAGCCAGCATGGTTTCACCATTAGCGGCAATGGGTCTTTGCGACAGGTATCGAGTCCAAAGGATATTGTAATGCGGCAAGTAGTACATCAGGACACGATAATTCAAATCACTCATAATCAAAATATTGTCGGGGCCGCCAACATCATCGGACAACGTATCAAGGCTATTAATCATCAACATAACATAAGCATCGCTGGCATAAAGCCTGTGATAGTTGTAGCCATCGGGGTCATACTTTCTATATGTCTCGCCTAAAACCAGAATATCCAGGGAGAAAAACACAATCAAAAGATGAAGAGGAATAATTACAGCCAGCAGTTTGATTATGTCATTACGATTTAATGCAGCATGACCGATTTTAATACGCAGCGATGAAAACCATCCCGCGACTTTGTTGATGCCAAGAGCTGTTACAATCGCGATTAGGGGTGAAATGAATAACGGTATTCCGGGATAATTCACATAGTTAATCGAGTAGAGGATAATCGCTGGCGCTCCCCATAAGAGGAAAAATGGTGATGTCGGCAACTCGTTTGATTTCTTTTTGCGCCAGCTGAAAAGCGGGATAATCGCGAAAAACGCCCATCCGGGGAATGACTGTCGAAGGTAGAAATAAATCGCTCGCCAGTTTTTAACAAGCTTCCCAAGTGGTTTGTGCAAAAGCGCGCTGATGTTACGCTGGTGTTTTCCGCCTTCTGATGCCAGTTCAGCGAGATATGCCGTAAATCCTCCACTGAGTAACGCGACCGGAATCAACCACGCGGCTTGTAGAATCAGATATATTCCCGATGCCATCAGCAGCTTTTTGTATCCAAGACGATACACCGCCCAGATTGCAAGCGGGACAAGAAGGATTGATTCATACGGCCGGACCATTCCCATGAGTCCAAGCGCGATTGCTATTTTCCATGCGTTTTTCTCTTTCCCGCTGATAATGCGCCATGCGAGAAACGCGACTAAAATAGAGAAAAACGCTCCCGAAGTATATGTCAGCGCTTTTAATTCTTGGTATATGGTCAGTGGCGCAAAAGCATACAGTCCGGCGGCAAGCCATGCGACTGATGAACTGCCGGACATTTCACGCACAAGTTTGAGAATTAATACCGCAGCGATTGTTGACAGAAGCAATCCGATTAACACAAAGGAAAGGTTGGGGTTGTGTGTAAGACAAGTCAGAATTTTCCCAGTTAGAATATAAAGCGGATATCCAGGAGGATGCGGTCGATGCTCCAGTATGTTGTAGCGCTCAATCGCCAGAGCAAACTGTGCTGAATCCCACCAGCTTAGAAGATGCGAACGGTGCTGCAATTTCAGCATGAATACCAGAACAGCCGCCAGTATGGGAATGAGATCAAATGACTTCATGCCGAAACGCGTTTCCGATTGCTTTTTAGTTTCCTGATTCAACTCTCACATTTTCGATGTAACTACGGAATAAATCAAGGGAATTTAGTGATGTGATTTAATGATGCGTTAAAAAAAAGGATTTATAAATAGCAGAGTGTTTAAATGCTCTGCTATTTGTAAACATTCCGCAGATATTGCAGTAGCCCGGGAATCCATTTCCCGGGGTTTGCGTGGATTAGCACCTTTTTTCCCGGGAAATGGATTCCCGGGCTACGAGCAATTACTTGTTTATAGCGGCGGTTCAATCACCTCTACCGGTATAACGATTTCATCCTCGCCGCCATTACTATCATCCACGGTTATGGTTATTGAATAATTGCCTGTTGTGAGCGGGGCAATCCAGAC
>JAGGVT010000024.1 GCA_021157815.1 bacterium
GGAATATATCTATACGATCCCGGTAATTTCCAGTGATGATATATTCCAGACTGATCTCGATTCCACGGTTCTGGATATGAAAGACAACTCATCTGTTAATCGAGCCGCGGCGATTGGATGGTCATCGGATTATTACTACTGCGCTTTCTCATCGGAAGCTGGCACTCGAAGGGATATCTGGCTCGTTGTCGGCAACAGCGAAGGAGTTTTCACCTCTAATTGCATCACGGCAACCATGTCAGAGGATTGTTTCCATCCGTCAATTCAGGTCATTGAGAATGGTGTAAATGACAGAGTTGTTGTTGTCTTCAACACAATGAACGGAACTAACTGGGATTTGTATTCAACATGGGGCAATCTTGACGGTTCCAATTTTTTACCTTCGCATATTACCCAAATTGCCACAACCACTGATTACAGTTCTTTCGTGGACACCATTTATCAATACGGAAAAATCTTCGCGTATTGCTGGATATGGGATTTAATGTCACCTAATCAAAATCTTCAGATTGTATACTCGGAGGATTATGGCGAATCATGGACAGTTCATCCAACTTTGGTGGACAGCGGTTCAGCAAGGAAATATGAGCCAACAGTCGTTTATAATGAACCAAATTTCAGGACATTTCTAATATGGGAGGATTTCAGGAATGGCGCTACAACCGGAACGGATATCTATATGGCAGAATCGTATGGGGGGCTGGACTTTGACCCACCGTTAAACCTCACTAATTTCTCAGGGAATGTTGATGAAAAACATCCTGAAGCTGTTTCCAAGGGTTCTAAAATAGCTATTGCATACCTTGCCGACCCGGAAAATACAGGTGATGATCATGTATATGTGAAATTATTTGATGTTTACCAGCAGGCATCTATTGATTTCTGGGTGGATTACTGTTCTTATGGTGTTCATTGCCTTAAACCATCAATTGGTATGGCGGTGGATAACAAAATGGTTCTGGCATACTGCACATATAACTCAACAACCGAGGAACTTAAAAGCATTGTTGCTGAGGTCGAGGCACAGGACGGTTTCTTTGATTTGCGCAACAACACAATATATAACGAATCAGTTGGAACCATTCCTCCCGCAGCATTACCGTATTACCCGGGTTCAGCAGTGATTTGTCGAAGCCATATTGATGATAAAGCTTATGAAACTTTCGCTGTCTGGACAGGATATAACAACGGATACGCCTTGGATAACACCCCATTCCCGATGTATCTGGGCGATATAGAGTGCATCGCCTCTATCCGGGATGGGGAATAATAGTTAGCAGGTTAGTAAGTTAGCAGGTTAGCAAGTTAGCAGGTTAGCAAGTTAGCAGGTTAGCAAGTTAGCAGGTTAGCAAGTTAGCAGGTTAGCAAGTTAGCAGGTTAGCAGGTTAGCAGGTTAGCAGGTTAGCAAGTTAGCAGGTTAGCAAGTTAGCAGGTTAGCAAGTTAGCAGGTTAGCAGGTTAGCAAGTTAGCAGGTGGGAAAACAGAATTGATATAGTAACACCACGCTAAAGCATGGTGTTATTGTTAAATAAAATTATCAGGTTTGATTGTATCCTGGAAACCCCGGTGAAGGGACACCGGGTTACAGAATAGAAGTTAGAAGGTTCGGTATGTTAAATAACAGGTTAATCCTCTTGCAAACCTGCTAACTTATTAACTTATTAACTTACTAACCTACTAACCTGCTAACTTACTAACTTGCTAACTTATTAACTTGCTAACTTATTAACTTACTAACCTCTTTTTGGAGGAGATTACATGAAATCACTAAATTTACTTATTACACTGATGTTGCTTCTTTTCCTGCTGACATCCTGTTCAAAAAGCTCGAATCCACTAACTCCCGGCCAGATGGAGCTAAACGGTTCGGATGAGAATCCGGTTGTTGTCGCTGATTCACAAATGCCTGTTAATCCCTACCGTGGCGTTTTTGGCGCGTGGGAGGTTAATGTGGATGTGGAAAATCTCACTGCGGAAATTATTCCTGCGAGAAACGCTCAGGTGATTGGTGATATTTACGATGCCGACCTTCTGCAGTTTCTCACGGTATCGCCATGCGCTAACTGCATAAGGATTACAAGAATCGCAATTGAAAGTTGGTATTTGGAGATGGATGTCGGGATAAAGCATCCTTTCGATAACTTAACTGCACGACCTGACCTTCATGGATTCGATGTACGATTGATGTTTATATATGGCGACTGGACTGATGAAATTACAGGTATTAACGTAATGCTGCCTGATGGTTCCGAAGTGGTTGCCGATGTGCCGATAAACACACTTGTTAACGCCGATGGTTTCACATCACATTTTGACAGCATCGTAACAGATGAACGTTATTTTATTGGCGGCTCGGATGTTCTCGGCAATATAAATCCTTTCCTGCGTTATTTTCAGGACAACACAGTAAGTGAATTTGACCCTCATGCGCCATCGGGTCAGAATGTCATGCCTGTCGGCTCAGCTTTTGAAACACGTACTGCACAGCTAAGCAGCTGGGGCTGTGAAGGTTTGAAATTATATCTGGTTGCGGATGTAGCGTACGGACATTCCGCTACTTATCTTAATCGTCCTGACCCGCAATACTACCTTCCTGAATTTCATCGAACCGAGCCCTGGCGTATTGAATACTGGAATGAAAACAATAACCTCGATGGTGCAAATCCGGCATCTACCGCGGATATCATGGTTCAGGTTTTCGATTGGCAGCATGGGGCGACTGTTGATCCTGACTATCCTAATCCCGATAACCTGTCAGGAATTTCACAATCCAGCAATGTCAGCCAGCTTGAACTTCTATTACCCGCTCTCCAGGATGATCCGATTATTGTTGATACACCGGAATCAGGAACCGGAACTCCGCAGGACCCGTTGACTTATCGTCTTCAGGTTACAAACGAAAAAGGCAGCAACTATACTTTTTGGTCTGGCTTGCTTGCGGTAAGGGATGAGCTTTACGGACAAACCGGAAGAATGCCGATACCGGTACTGCCAGCCGGATTCCCGTATGACACGGAGGATATTCTTGATTACACCTATTACAACCTTGTTTATGTGAATAACCCAAATTCAGCAAGCTATTATGGCCTTAATATTAATGGAGAACTTGATATTGACAATGATGACCTGTACGCACAATATGTCAACACAATCTTACGGCCGCGATTCTTCATGGATCCGGGTGGGAAAAGATTCCAGTACAGGTGGGATTACGACTATGACGGTATCACGTTTGATGACGACGGCGGGGGGAATCCAAGCCCGAGAATCGAGTTTACAGAGGGTGGCATACACAATGTCGGATTGAGAATCAGAACCAATTCAGTACCGCCGCGTGAATATATCTATACAATACCGATAACCGTCAACGGTACGGTGTTCGAGGGTGATATAGATTCAACAGTAATGGAAAAGAAAGACTGCACATCATATAATCGATCGGCTGCTATTGGCTGGTCATCGGATTATTACTACTGCGCTTTCACATCCGAAGCGACAACAATAAAAAGAGATGTCTGGCTTGCCGTTTATAACACGTCAACAGGGCTTTTCACTTCACACAACCTGACATCAGCATTATCAGTCGATTGTTCCCATCCAGCGATTACGGTTATCGAGGATGGCGAACACGACAGGGTTGTTGTTGTTTTTAATATTATCAATGGCCTTGGTGAATGGCATTTCTATTCAACATGGGGAAATCTTGACGGTTCAAATTTTCTCGGAGCCCACATTACTTCTCTTGGCACAACAAGAGTAATCAACGCGTATGCGGATACTGTTTATCAATACGAAAAAATATTTGCTTATTACTGGTCAACCCCTAATCCCTTTATTGAGGGGAATATCGAAATCGCTTACTCAAGTGATTATGGCGAATCATGGAACATTCATCCAACGCTAATTGAAAGCGCTTCAAAATGTAAATTTGCACCAATAGTGGTCTATTCCACAAGAGAGCCAAGGACATACGTAATGTGGGAGGATTGCCGCGATTCCGGTACTAATGGAACGGATTTATATATTGCGAGATCATATTTGGGACTTAATTTTGAAACACCGATAAATATCTCCAATTTCATCGGCGATGTTGATGAGAAGGATCCTGAGGCTGTTGCCTGTAGTTCTAAAATCGCCATTGCTTATCTTGCTGACCCGGATGGTGTTGGAAACGATGAAGTCTGGGTGAAATTGCTGGATGTTTACGATGAATTATATGTCGATTTCAAGGTTGGTTATGCATCCGCAACAGTCGATTGCCTGAGGCCATCAATTGGGATGGCGGTTGACAACAAAATGGCGGTTGCATACTTATCCTATAATACGGTATCTGAAGAACTCACAAGCTACGTTAGTGAACTTGAATCATATGGTGGTTTCTTTGACCTGCGGCAATGGCCGATATACAGTGAATCAGCTGGAACTATAGACTCAACTGGAATTAGCTATAATTATGGTCCTGGTGTTATTTGCAGGAGTTTACTGAAGAATGACGCTTACGAAACTTTCGCGATCTGGACAGGATATAATCACGGTTCAGAGAAAGTTACAACACCGTTTACAATGTATTTCGGTGATATCGAAGGTATTTCTGTTATAAGGAATGGGGATATATAGTTAGCAGGTTAGCAGGTTAGTTGTAACCCCGGTGAAGGGACACCGGGTTACAGATTAATCTGGATTGTTGTTTTTCTAAATCGCTCATGTACTGAGCTTGTCAAAGTACATGTACTGAGCCTGCCGAAGTGCGGGTGCCGCCCACACATCACGTCTTTTTGTGATTTGTGGGTGAAAGCGTAACTTCGCAATATGACACCCATAAAGCCGAGACGACTGTATAGACGGCACACAGTGTTTTGAATTAAATTGACACAGTACACGACAGGCTCTTAAATCCTTTGCTGTTTCTGTCAAACGCCTTTGGTATCCGGACCCCAGATATGCTTGTGTATCTGGATACTCAAACGCACCGGCAATCCGCATGGCAATATCCATTCTGCAAGACTGGCAGGCTCGATAAATCCCCATGCCGGCTGGAATATCAGATTCGGTGTTTTTTCGAGGAGTTTCCATTCTTTGGTTATATCCACTGCCCAGTCGAAATCATCCTTTGACGTTATAACGAATTTGATGTCATCACGGACGGTTATGAAATCCAGATTTGATTTGAGGAAACTGCCGCCAGCTCCGCTTCCGGGAGTTTTAATATCGACTGACTTAATTGCCTTTGGCGCGACTGCGTTTAAATCCAAACTGCCGTTGGTTTCGAGATGAACCTCACGATTTCCCGATAGAAGCTGAATAATCAAAAACAGCGATTCCTCCTGCATAAGAGGTTCGCCGCCTGTGATAAACACCGGGTAAATCCACGGTGAGCTGACTTTCTCTATTATCTCATCAATTGAAAAATAAGGCCCGGATTTATTTTCAATCGTATCGCAATAGACGCAATTCAGATTGCATCCTGAAACACGCACAAAATGCATCGGACGTCCCACATGAGCGCCCTCGCCCTGAATGCTTGTGAATATCTCATTGATTCTAAGAATGTGTTGAGATGTCATGATTCCCTGTAAACGGCGCGTGAATTTTCGCTTTCGTGAACGCAGATTTCCTTTATTCGCACATCTGTGTCAACCAGATGTTCTTTCAATCTATCGTGGATGAATTTTGCTATTCGTTCTGCGGACGGGTTCAACTCTTTAAACTCAGGATGATCATTCAACAGCGTGTGGTCAAGTTCATCGAGGATTTCACCAAGCGCTTTTTTCAGTAATTGGAAATCATAAAGCAGTCCGGTGTCATTAACGTTGTCGCCATATACAGTAGCCTCGACAACCCAGTTGTGGCCATGCAGGTTTTCGCATTTTCCCTCATATTCACGAAGGAAATGCGCCCCGCTGAAATGTGTCTTTACAGTTATTTCGTACATAATTACGCACCACGCTAAATCAAGGTGTTAGCCATATTACGCACCATACTAAAGCATGGTGTTATCCTTTATTGTTCAGACCCGGGTGCCGCCCATACAGCCGTCTCGGCTTTATGGGTGTTTTCTGCAAAGTTACGCATTTCACCCACAAATCACAAAAAGACGTGATGTGTGGGCGGCACCCGAGGTAGCTACAAACCTACAAACCTACTAACCTGCTAACCTGCTAACCTGCTAACTTGCTAACCTGCTAACCTGCTAACCTGCTAACCTGCTAACTTGCTAACCTGCTAACCTGCTAACCTGCTAACCTACTAACCTACTAACCTACTAACCGTCGTCCAAACTGTCCTTTTCACCATCCAGCTGCCCAAGAAAAACAATGCCGGATTCGCTTGTGGCGAGTTTTTCATCAAGGATGAACATGCGAGCTTTGCCATCAAGGTAATTCTGCCATCGCTTGAGGCTTCTTGTTAGTGTGAAATGGATTCTCGGTTCGAGATATTCGGTGAAGTAATCCGCGCCCGCATCCTCTATTTCATGTTTGATAAACACCTCGATTGGGTCTTGCATCGATGTCAGATGCAGCGACTCAAATATCAGGTTATCCGGCGGATTGGCAAACTGCAGAATGTTCGTAACAAGGTCGGTTAGTCCGAAGAAAACCACGTTGTCATGCTTTGAAAATTCTTTTATCAGAAGTCCCTTGGGACCATCCTGCTTCTGGAAAAGGGGCCAGAATCCCGCTTTTTTCAATTTGGGTGAAAGGCGATATTTGAAATTAAGAAGTTCCTGGCTGCCTCGCACTATCACGATTGTTCGCCCGGGGAATCGGGAGAGAATTTTCGTGATAACCTCGCCCTTTATCTCCAGTAGTTTCTTCTTGGATGGCTTGATCTCAACGGATTCAGGCGGCGCAATGTATATCCGGTTGCCATCGGGAATACGCTTTGACACGTCATGGAATTCAACCGGATGTTTGTCCCGTCCAAGAAGCCGAATGTATTTTTCCCAATCCTCGGTATCGCAGATATGGTGTGTCAGATAGAAAATCCGTTTGACATCATCAGGAATTTCAAGGAATTCAAGATGGAAGATATGCGGGAAAAACAGGAAACGGCAGGTTTCAGGCGATGCTTTATCGATTTTATCAAAACAGAGAACCATGTCATCTTTAGACATCGACTCAATTGCCTTCTCAAGTTCGGAGGAGAAATGCTCCAGCATTCTTGAGATGATGACAACCGGTTCAGGAGCGGAGTCAGGAAGCGATTCAATAAAATCATGTGCAATGCTGATATGATTTTCCAGCTCGTGTATCACCCCCGCCGCTTCATCCATCAAACTGTCGTCAATGAAAAGGAAAAAGCGTTTTCCCTTTTGCAATCGACGGCTTCCAGCGTTCTGTATGATGTTATCAACAAGATTGTTGATTGTCTCAATCGTATCATTGGCACGTTCAAGTATTTTCAAAGACTGCGCTGTGTTCTCATCCGGCAGGAATTTGATAATCTTGTTCATCAGAACATTATTGTGATTAAGCCCAAAAGCCATGATTCCGGCGGACAGATTATCCCTGAAGATGCCTTCAGGATTCATGAATGTCAGATCAGCATCCATGTTCGATTCCTCAGCGCCTGGAACATTCATTTCCTCTTTTAGCACTCTGAACGGGAAACCGAGACGGTTCGCTGATTTTGCTTTCTCAACAGCTTTTAGATATAAGCAGTTATCAGTGAAGGGGCAGTCATCCTGCTTGCAGTTTGATGCGTTCAAATAGGGAATCGCGGATGCCAGATTTGACAGGTTATTCCATATCCACCAGCTAAGCCGTGAGAAATTTCCCATCTGGCTGTTTGATGCAAACGAACTTAAAACAGCAATTTCAAATCCGGTCAGCGCCAATCGTTCGTGAATGCTCTCCTCGATAAAAATCCGCATCTGACGCCTGCACAGAAGCCTGTTTTTGCCGGGATAGAGCTCGATGCCGTCAGTCTCATCGAAAATCGTGTTCCACTTCTTGTCAACTCCCCAGTAATTACCGGGGAATTGCGTGGCTGGAAAAACAAAGTGATGGCGTATGTTCTCGGGATAAAGGTTGACGTCACGGAAGATATCCTGCGGGGATTTATCTTCTTCAGGTGTGATTCTGATTAGCAGATCCTCTTTTGATGAAGAAATTATTTTCTTAAACTTTTTGTTCGAGCCTGCTGGAGGGGATTTGGTTATCTTTACCGTATTTGGCACTGACGCATATTTCTCAAAATCGGGGTGTTCAAGGATATGTTTCAACGGTATGGAAATATCGGTGCCTTGAAGATATTCACATGCGATTTTTTCCAACAGTTCTCTTTTAAAAACGGAAGGGACATTTCTCAGAAACTCTATGAACAATTTGCCTGTTACAATGCAATCCTCAGATGCCCTGTGCGCTTTTACAACCGGAACATTGAAAGCATACGCGAGCGCCTCAAGGCCAAAGGATTGGATTTCAGGATATAAAAGAACACTCAGCTTAAGGTTATCCCAAATCGGATTGGTGGGGATTTCCATATTAATGCGTGGAAGCTTTTCACTTAAAAAGCCCATGTCGAAATCGGCGTTATGCGCAACGATAGGAAGATTCTCGATGAAATCGAGAAACCCCGGCATGACATCGCTGAAACTGTGTGCCCAGTCAAGCTCTCCGGTTGTCAAACCGGTTAATGCGGCGATCCTGTCAGGGAGAGGCCTTGTAGGGCGAATCAGCCGGTTGAAATGGTCAACAGCTTTGCCGTTTGAGAATTTTGTCGCTCCGACTTCAATTATGTCACTCTGCGATGGGTCAAGCCCTGTCGTTTCGAGATCAATCGCAACAAAATCGGGAAAGTAACTGTTTTCAGAAATAGTAATTACACCTCTTTGTGTGCCATATCACAAAGTCTGCATGCACCAGTAAAGAATAATTGATTATCGAACATCTGATTCTGAAAATCAATACCATTACTTCTATGTTATAATCTTTAATCTATGGAAGACGTGCAAGGCAGAACTGACAGCCGTGGTATTCCCATTGACCGTGTTGGGATCAAGGGTCTCAAGTACCCTATTACCGTTCTCGACCGCGAAAAAGGGAAGCAGTCCACCATTGCGTCAATCAACATGTTTGTTGATCTCAGCCCCATGTTCAAGGGCACTCACATGAGCCGCTTCATTGAGATACTCAACGAGCACAGGGAAAATTTCGAGATGAGGAAATTCACGAAAATCGTGCGTGACATTCGCAAAAGATTCGAAAGCCGCAGCGCGCATCTTGAACTCACGTTTCCATATTTCATCGAGCGAACATCTCCCGTCAGCAAATCATTATCGTTAATGGAATACACATCGCATATTCTACTCAGCTCAATTGATTCAAAAGATACGGACATCGTGGTCGGAGTCAGCGTGCCACTCACAACTGTATGCCCGTGCTCACAGGAGATTTCAGAAATCGGCGCGCATAACCAGCGTTCGATTCTGACAATTAAATTCCGCATGGATGATTTTGTCTGGATTGAGGAGATAATTGAACTCGCCGAGGGA
>JAGGVT010000031.1 GCA_021157815.1 bacterium
GAAAAAGGGAGGCAGACTACAATCTGCCAAGGGAGATCTTGTGACCCTATTGACAAATACTTATCATGGATGTCCCAACCATGCAAATAAACACAGTATAAATGAGGGTTTGCAGCATAGTATATTGATAACGTCAGGATTGAAGCATCATGTGGACTGTCCCCTTTTTTTACGGTGGGGCAAATAACCCACACAATTTATTTAAGCGTTAAGAATAATTACTTCCTATTAAATCCTCATAGCTTACTTTAATTAAATCGGCAATTACTTTTGGAAAATAAAACCTGATAAACAAAGGGACAGCGATCAGATGCGATCATAAATTGATGTATCTGCAAACGGAAAACACCATGGTGGAGAATTCAGCGGAAAACGCTTCATGCGTAAATGTTCTTCTGCTGAGTGAAAGGATCAATTCCGAACATCCGTTCTGGATAGCGATTGAACGTGCAGGGCATAATGTTTCTCAGCAAATCATGCCCGAAATCGATGAGAACAATTCACTCATTCTCATTGATGACATGGCTGAAATCATTTCAAGCCAGTGGATCGATTTTATTTTAAAGAACAAGGACAAATTGAAATCGATACCACGTGTATTGCTTAAGTCGGAGGGGGAAATGAATGCTGATTTCAAGTCCAGCATATATCAGACCGACGCATGGATTGATATCCAATCGGATGATAAAACAGCATTAGACAAGGCTGCGTCGGAAATTGCCAGATTGTCGAGTGCTGTTAATCCACTTTCTGATATCATTGGCGACTGGCAGAAATCAGCAAACCTGTCGATGAAAAAACAGCGTAAAGAGTATTCGCATAATAACCTGATATCTGATATTGCCGCTCTTGGTCCGCTTATCAGGGAATATGAATTCGCGATTAAGTCTCTTCTGAAACTGCTTGCGAAGTCATTTGAAATTCCTGTAACATCGATTTATATCTATGCGGACAAAACATGTTACACGTATGTCCACATGCCGATCACTACTGATCATCTGTCAGAGCATCTTAAGGCTTTCAGGAAAAAGTGCGAGGATGCCATAGCGTTTGATGGCTATACTGATGTTGTCTGGGGACGACGATTGGTTAAACCTGAAGGTGATGATTCCATCGGCATTGATTTCACAACTGGAACTCTTCACCTGGATGCAAAAAAAAAGCAGACTCTGGGATATGTCTTAATTCCTGCAAGCAAGGGCAGCCAACCGGAAAGTTCCAGCATGAACCTTCTGTTGCTTCAGATTAGCCTGCTTGTCAACAGCGCGCTGTTGTTTAAAACTCAGCGATTGATTGTTCAGGACAATATCATAAGGCTTGGCACAATCAGTGAAACGTGCAAGCTGTTTTCCGACGTTGATAAAAAAAATTTCGCTCTGCAGTTTTTGCTAATTCTTCTGGAACACCTGTCGGCAACCAAGGGCATTCTGGGATTTTTAGACGACGAAGGGAGGTTTTCCGAAGTCTATTCGGTTGGATTCGAGGAGAGAATTCAAACATGGCTGGCATCGAGGGAAGCATTGCCATGGGTCGATGTATATGAGTCGGATGTTCCTCTTTCGAATCGCATGGAAGTTCCGGTTGGGGGAGTTGGCCAAACCGAGGAACTTCACTACATTGGTTATCCGCTGGCCGATTTCCAGGGGAAAATCGGAGTATTGTTCATATTCTTTAAGCAACCACCCCTGGATGCTGAATCTTTCCTGCCGTTTTTTGTCACGATGTCAACGCTTGCAGGAACTCATTTCACAAACATCAAATTACATGAAGAATTTGTTGAAAAACGCATCATGGAAGAGCAGATAAACATCATGCGCAATATCCAGCGTGGGTTGCTTCCACAGGCGATGCCTTCCTCGAACAATTTTGAAATAGCAGCCAAGAGCCGCTCAGCCAAACAAGTTGGTGGGGACTTCTATGATTTCATTGAACTGTCGCATAATTACCTTGCGGTTGTAATTGGCGATGTCTCAGGCAAGGGAATCCCGGCAAGCCTGTTGATGGTAATGACTAAAAGCCTTTTGAAATTCCACCTTCAACAGGATGTAAGTTTGTGTGAAGCGGTAACTGATGTAAATCGATTTCTGGCATATGAAACGCCTGCTGAGAAATTTGTTACAGCGCAGGCAATTTATATAAACGCGAAAAATAAATCAATCGAACTTGCCAATGCGGGACATGGGTATCTTGTTATATATAGAAGTGATACCGGTATTTTTGAGCAATTAGACGCCGAAGGACTGGCGCTTGGCATTCTGCCTGAATTCGGGTATGAGATAATTAACACAACGTACTCTTCAGGCGATATCATCCTGATGTTCACTGATGGATTAAGCGAAGCAATGTCCCCGACCAATGAGCAGTTTGGCTATAACAGGATTGAGGAAATTGTCAGGCGAATGACTGATGCCAGCCCGGATGAAATCACTAATGAGCTTTTCCTGGCGATGGAAGATCATGCTGAAGGCAAGCCGCAGCATGATGACACAACAGTTATTGTGCTGAAAGCGATATAGCTGATTGAATGCAATATACAGCCCGGAGGCTCTTCAATAAATCGTGTGGGTCGAGTTTAGATTGAGTAAAAAAAGGGGACTGTCCCAACAAAGTGAATAAATACAGTATAAATAAGGGTTTACAGCATAGTATATTTATAACATCAGATTTGAAGCCTCATGTGGACTGTCCCCTTTTTTTACGGGGGACAAATAACCCACACAATTTATTGAAGCGCCTTTCTATATTTTTTTAGATTATTTTTATGATTACATGTAATCCATGGTGATACAAATGACAACAAGAAAGAAAACAGGCACAAAAGTTACACGTGGGGATGTCAAAGTCGCGAATGATATCGTGGAGAAAATCGCCGCTATCGCTGCCGGTGAGATTGAAGGTGTCGCTGATTTCGCCCCTAAAAGCGGACTCCAACAGCTTTTTGGCCTTTTAGGGCCGGACCGTGGTGTCAGGGTGGAAGTCGGCTCGAAGGAAGTCGCTGTTGATCTGGATATAGCGGTTGAATACGGCAGCCGAATTCCTGATGTCGTCCGAAATATCCGACGAAACATCACTCAACGGATTAACGAAATGACAGGACTCGAGGTTGTCGAGCTGAATATTCGCGTCAACGACTTGCATTTCCCCGACGAGGGAATTCCCCTGACCCAGAAGGGCGAAATCCCCGAAGCCCGGGTTAAATAGCCAATCCGGGGAATATATCATTGGTGGCTCCTCTCATTAGAGGAGGATGGGTCACGCCACCGGTTTGTTATACTAAGTTGTATTCAAAATGCATTAAAACATCAAACCAATCGGATGCAGGCTGGAAAGGGCTGTTGAAAAAGCCTGTTTATACTGTAACCCGGTCATGCCGTCTCGAACCAAAGCAACAATTATCTATAAGGTGAATCAGGTATGCCGGGGAAGTGGGTAGATATGCGCAACTCCGGAATGCCTGCGAACGTTGTAGAATCGACTCATGCTTTTTTATAAAGGCATTCCGGGTTATGGTTATTAATCCACATAAACCCTCATATACTCTCTACTATTTAATAATCCGCCGCATTTCATAAACCCGCAAAACTACCGATAAATAAACCAGTATGTATTCCATGCGTGAGGTGTATCATGGTTGCACGAGCAATAACCTCATTAATTAAATATTTTCTGATTTCAATGATTATCCTTCTTCTGTTTTTAACTTTTAGCCCCAAAACAGTCAAGGCGGAAACAGATGATTTTTTCTTCGATAATCTGATACTTGCGGCTAATCTCAACCTTAAATCGGGAAACGCTGAAGATGCTCTCGAGAAGTTCATCAAGGCGGAGAAGCAGGCTCCTGACAATGCCGATGTGCTTATCGGGCTGGTCAGGTCATATTCAAAACTGGGCGATTTTAATCTTGCCAGAAAAAAACTCAGCCGTATGGAAAAACGTTACCCGTATGATATGCGTGTTCATCTGGTGAAAGGCGAGTATTTGGCAATGAAGGGGCATATTGAGGAAGCTGCCGGTGAATTCACTCTCATTGTTGAGAAGGGAATTTACAGGTTTGAGACTCTTCAGGGATTGATTCGCCTTTATGCTGACACAGGCGACAACATCATCAAAAGCGTGATTGACATTGCAATCCCATTGTATGAGAAGGAAAATCAGGTTCTGTTGTATAAGCTCATGGTTAAATGCCTGGAAGAATCCGGCAGATTAGATGAGGCGCAAGTTACCGCGAGACTGCTTCGCGCGTTGGATGGCGATTCCGTTTCATCCGGCTCGAATGATAATGAATCGGAAATTTCGGAACTTGAAATAACAATATGCCAAATCGAAAGGCTCCTGTCGGAAGGGCAATTCAAAGATGCAGAGATTTTACTGACAGGCGCTACACATAAATGGCCCGCCAATGCAAAGATTCAAGAACTTCTGAAAACATGTTACTGGCGCATGATTGACAATATGCCTGTCAATCCTGACGCTGAACAGAATCAGGCGATTTTTGATCGTATGGTTTCAAGAAGCGAGGGTACAAGCGTATCTCTTGGTTCGATGATACCACCCGACATCTCCTTTTCACTTGAAACTGAGGTTTATGTGACTGACGTCCTCAGAATAACAGGTGAAACTGAGAAATATTTCCAGAAGATGACAACTAATTTCACTAATCTTCAATCTCGTATCGGGCAGGATTCATATCAATCTAACATCGAACGAAACAAAGCGGATGCTCAGAATCTCAAAGAGCTGGAGCTACTGCTGAATGAATCATCGAAGGCTTTGAAAATGGAGATAGACGCCCTTAAAGAAACCGATCCGCCGGATAATTTCCTTGAGTTCCATAATCTCCTGACTGGTACAACCATGCAGCTAAATGACGCTTTCAAATATATAAATAAGTTTATAACAAACAAAGACTGGACCAGTTATTTCAAGAGTATGGAATTGCTCGCCAAGATGGATGAGCAAATGAATGAACTGGCTGAATTGTTCAATCAAGCGATTATAATGGAGATGCGGCAGGGAGGAACAGTCCAGGCCGCCAATCCGCAGGATTAAAACTTTGGGTTTTTGCTGTAATTATGTATAATTGCGGGGAAACAAAGCCGGACATTTTACCCGGTTGTTTTATGGTGCGTTTATTTCCAAAGGGTATGGTGTGAATTGCTGTACGGAGTTCTTTCTCATCAGGGCGCATATATACTGCATGAGAATATGTTACGAAAGCTTGGCCGCGATGTTCTTGGAGTCTTCACAGCTGAAGACATTAATAAGATCGATGCGTTGATTATTCCGGGCGGAGAAAGTACCACACTGCTGAAGTTTTTCGAACGCCTGGATTTGATGAATATTACACGTCAGAGGATCATTGATGGTATGCCTGTGCTGGGAACATGCGCGGGTATTATTCTTCTGACTCGGGATGTTGCCAACAACAATCAGGACACTCTGGGAGTTCTTGACATCTCGATTGAAAGAATGGGATATGGCCGCCAGGTTAACAGTTTCGAGGCGAAAATCGAAATGCCTGTTTCCAGTGAGAAACCTTTTAATGGAATTTTCATCAGAGCGCCCAGGATTATTCGTGTCGGCGAAGATGTTGAAATCATCGCGAAACTGATTGATGATCCGGTTGCTGTACGTTCAGGAAAAATATGGGGAACGACTTTCCATCCTGAACTTACGAACGATAACAGGTTCCATAAGATGTTCATCAAGGCGGCGGAAGGTTAGATTCATATATTATTTCCGAATATTCAATCCTCCATATATATATATTGCTGATGACAGAAAATAAAGACAACGAATCAGAGAAAAAGAAAATTACCAAACGAGCTGGCATCTTGAAAGCTGTCAAGGAATCTGATGAGCTGATTGAGGATTCCGTAAAGCTGTATTTGAAAGAAATTGGACGAATTCCTCTACTTACCCTTGAAGAGGAAAAGTATGTTACCCAGGTTATCAAGAACAGCAAAGATGAAAAAGAGGTTGATAAGGCAAAGGAAAGGCTGATACGGTCGAATCTCAGGCTAGTTGTGTCAATCGCGAAGAAATATATCAATCGCGGCGTTGATTTTCTCGACCTTCTGCAGGAGGGAACAATCGGGCTTATCAAAGCGGTTGAGAAATTCAATCCTGATCTGGGGTGGAAGTTTTCCACATACGCCTCATGGTGGATTCGCCAAAGGTTAAGCAGGATCATTGCCGATCATGGCTCGCTTATACGCAAGCCGGTTTACATGGTTGATATAATCAACAAGTTTATCCGCACAACACAGGAACTCACACGCCAGAAAGCGGAAACAGGCGAGGAGCCGACAGTCGAGGAAATCGCCAGGGCGATGGAAATCTCAGTTGAAAAAGCGAAAGAGATAAAAAAGGTTGCAAGGAAAATCATCTCACTTGATACGCCAATATCCACCGAGGAGGAGAGTTCAAGCCTTCAGGAGATAATCAGCGATTCTGAAATCGCCTCTCCGGCTGTTGAAGCGATGGTCAAAATGCGTTACAGCGAAGTTAGAAAAGCCATGGAGATGCTTAATGAGCGCGAGAAGAGAATTCTAACTTTGTGCTACGGCCTTGATGATCATCCGGTGATGACCCTTGATGAAATCGGCAAGATAGAGGGTATCACTCGCGAGCGAGTGCGCCAGATCCGTAACCGCGCCATCAGTAAAATCAAACAGTCCGAATTCGCGGACAGCATCAAAAACCTCATTTACATTGAGTCATGATTTCTTGCCCTCCTTTTTTAATATTCCTAAACCATGATTAATCATATGTTGCTGGATAATACAGACCGGGTTGCGAAATAAAATAGATTCCGGGTCAAGCCCGGAATGACATCCGATTGTCAAGCCTGCAAATTGTCATTCCGGCAAATTGTCATTCCGGCAAATTGTCATTCCGGCAAATTGTCATTCCGGCGAACGCCGGAATCCATCTTTTTTTTCAGAGTTCTCCTACTGAACATCCACAATACACAGCGGGTCGCCGACTATTGTCTCCGTCCAGCTGACATATTTCAATGCCATATAACACGCTTCCGCCAGATTGTGTTTAGACACCTGCCGAGGATAAAGGAAACGCTCATCGCCGACAGCGTCCGACCACGGCTCGTAAACATGCCCGATGCCGCCTGTTCCGCCAATTCGAATCCAGTCCCCAACCATGCCCATGCCTGACCGGTTTGCTTCGTTGAAAGTCGTGCAGTTGGATGATTCATACGTGTTAAAAATCGCACCGTTTAGAAGCCCGAAACCGAGTTCAAACACATAGAGTCCGCCACCGGGAGGCGATGGGCTGTGGTGGATTCCGTGACCCGTATATGCCAGCACGTAGTCACTGATTGAGGAATCATTTATTGTTTCCGCGGTCAGGAATATTTCAGCATTTTCGAACAGGTGCTGGATTCCGCGGTCTTCATAAATGACAGCCGCGCTTTCCATGCGGTCGTATGTTTTTCCACCGTCAAGAATAGCGTATGCGTCAGGCCCTGAATACGGATCAAGCGCCCTGTCTATCATGCCGTAAACCTCCTCCACTTCCCATGCGGCAAGGCGAGTTACAAGATACGCCACTACCGCCTGTCCCATTTGGTATTTAAACGGATGGAACCAACTGCCATCAGGCTTTCCGTAATACGGATTATAAATCCTGCCGTCAAGATTATATTCATCGCTGAAAATAAGTGAAAGTTCACTGTCTATCGCAGCGTAGTCAAGGTCGTTATAATCGCTGCCGTGCGTCTTCTGAATTTTCAACGGGATTCCCTTGGTGAGCACGATATATTTAATCCTGTGTTTCAGCCCGTTGCTCTCGATGAAATCCTCAATCGGGGTTCTTATCAGTTCATTATATTGAGTTCGTGAAATTGACTCACCAAGCGACAAATCGAGCTCACAAATCATGTCGCTTTTTATGTCGCGCCCTGTGGCATCGCTTACGTAGTAATCCTTTATCGAGACTGAATCGTTGCTGTTCAAATTATAGACCACAAGAATCGACTCTGATTCCGGTGCTGGAATCGGATCGTACAGCACACTGTCAATTTCAAACTGTACGACATGGTCAAGATTGTCGTTTGGAATCTGGATTACGATTTCATCAAATCGCCATGATGAAACAGTGAATCCAGCCGTTTCATCATCAAGCCAGACTGTATTGGCTCCCTGCTCGTTGCCAAATCCTGAGCCTGTTACATGAATCTCTTTAATATCCTGAGTTGAGAAATCGAAAAAGAGATCATCGAATTCCAGCGCGACAGCCTCGTTGACTGTTACTTTTGCGGTTGTATAAATTCCTTTAGCGGCGAAGCCATCAAACGCGTTAATCAAACAGAGATATTCTCCGGGCGACGCCTGATTGTAGTTGCCGATTTCACCTGCAAAAACATAGGTGTCCGGCTTGACACCGGGACCAATATAATCAAGCGAAACTGTTGAACCGAACAATGCCGGGCTTTCGATCCCGACTGTTACATAATCGATTCCCTGCCAGTCGAGAATAGTTACCTCAATATCGATATATCCACCGTTCGAGTATAGCTCGCCTGTTATCTCAACTTCAGCATCAACAGGTTCCGGAGCGTTATCTGTAACAGGTGTGGGCGCATTTGGAAACCCGGTTGAAACATCACAGATTATATAGAACTGATAACCATGCGAGAATCCTGTTAAATCAAGATACCATCTGAGAGTTTCAGAGGTCTGTTCCGTTGATGAGAATCTTCGGTATGGAACATCCTTGAAATACGCCTTGAACGGATTTGTATTTCCGTCAAGGTCCCATTTGTCAAATAGTTTCGTGTAGCCATCTGGTTCCATTACAACTTTATTGTTGGCGAGAACATCAAAAGAAGGGAAATTCATTACATTGTGCAAACTGTCCGCCGGCAGGACAGCGATTATTCGCGCGTCAAAACCATCAATTCCGCTTCCGGGAAACGGGTGTGACAAACGCATGTCGGCATAGAAATCGCCGTTATGTTCAGGGTCATTCCCGGTTTCGGTAAACGCGACTACGTTCGGATACGCGGCTGTCAAATTAAAATGATACTGCCCTATTCTGTCAACCGGTTCGAGATTGAATGTTCCGTCATCAGGATTAAAAGCCACCAGATACGCCGCGATAATCTCACGGTCGCTGTTTTCGATTTGTGTGCCCAGACTGCCCATCTGATCAGCGATTAACTGGCTTGATGGCTGATCGTCAGGCTGAATTGGGGTGCCGCTTTTCGAACATCCGGTAATTATCAATGCTATAACAACAGCAAACAGGAATGCAAATTGGAGTGAGGATTTCATTAAACTGCCTCCGGGGATTTGGAAATTGTGATGTTTATCGACTCGGTATATTGATTATACCAATACAACTATAGCATAAGGGAGTATGGGTTTTCAAAGCGGTATTAATGTTCACGGGCTTTATCAGCACTTGACACATATTCCATTATAATACATCATATATTATGGAGGTATGTAACATGATAAGAATAAATAGAAAACTCAAGTACCGGCTTTTTTTCATAATGCTTGCGGTGATAATGTCCGGATATGTATGCTCGGCAATCACAACTCCGGCGTATGCGCTCCCCAAAATATACCAGGATATAATCAATCAGAAAAAGAAAGAGAGAGCCGAAAAGAAAAAAGAGGAAAAAAAGGAATCAAAGGATAAAGAGAAAGAAAACAAGGAAGAGGATAATGATGAACCTGAACGAGGCATGAATCCAATCGTTCGTGAACCCGACCTCGATCCCTATATCGCAATTCACAATCTAAAACTGATTAACACAAGCGGAAACAACGATGGCTATTTTGGCATGAATGACAGAGTCGATCTGGAAATATCCTATAAAATCGGTGATTATGAGGGTTTTGATGATGTTCATATCTCATGGTCTGTGAAAGATCAATCTGGAAATTGGGTTCATCACGACAGCCGTACAGTTCGCCTCAGGCCTGACCGGTATGTTACGGAGCGCATTTCCAATGCTGTTCCGATGAATAAACTTCACAACTCATCTGAATTCTCAGTTGAAGTAATGCTTGAGGTCGAGAATAAAACGGCGCGCAAAACAATATGGAATAAAACCAGGGGTGTTAGTGGCAAAGTGCGTATCCGTGACGCTTACCTGACAACCGAAAGGTCACATAACAGCTATTACCCCGGCTATCCAGCCTCGATATTCTACACGGGCGACCCGTTCTGGATTGTTATCGAATATGAAGTCACGGGTGATGCCAGAGGCGATGTGGAATTTGAATGCACAATAGACACGCGTTATAATTTCATTCTCTTCCGCGACCATTTCAGATCAACCGCGCAGAAAGGCTATAGAACAGTATGCCATCAAGGATGGCTGCCCGATTACCTGCCGTCATCGACATACAGAATGACTCTTAATGTCAAGGCAAAACATGGAAACTCCACCACATCCACAAGCAGTTCCTACACGATAAAATCATCATCCGAAAAAGGCTATTCATACAGGGATGACTGGGACTATGACTACGAAAGGGATTTTTGCCTGAGCAGTGTAATAACATCATCACGTCCCGATGACTGGTTGAGAAAACGATATTTCGATGGCAGCGACAGTATTTTTCTTATCGCGAAATATAATGTTCACCGTGGTTTTAACGAATTTGTAACGCTTTTGTGGAAAGTCTATGATTCACAGGAGGAATTGATTTACACTGATGAAGCGCGATACATGTCATCCGCCGACGGCTTTTTCCCCATTAAACTTGAATTCCCGCACAGCCTGCAATCCGGGAGATATTCATATTCGGTCAGTGTCAAAAACAAACCTAATAAATCTACCCGTAAAGGCTCATTTACAATTTCAAACTATCCATCCCCCGTTGGCATGGCGAAATTGGGGGATATCGCAGGGACGGATATTGTTATTCGCGATCCAGATAACCAGACAATTACTTTTGAAATTGACAACCGGTTAACCATGAGTGTTCCGGACGAATGGGATGCCATGTTCCATTACGACAACAACCTTCCGCCATTCACATTCCTGCCGACACCTGAAATCACAGGCATGGTCATGGTTAGCGAGTTTAAAAATGTGGACACATCTCATGTGGAAACATCCTTTGATGACGCTGTCAAACAATATGAGCAATTGGAATCAAAAGCAACGAAAATCGCGGATTCGACTGAACGGAAGGAGATTATCATTGACAGCAGGCAGTCGCTGATATGTTCATACAAGGGCAGCATCAAGCATCGCGGCGAATATCTAAACGAATACATTGAAAACGTTGATATTCTCGTTATTCAAATCTGGTATCCGACAGATGACGCAAATTATCTTTATTCCGTAAGGCTGATTACACCTGAGGAACATTCGGATTTGTTATTCGACGTGGCGGAAAAGGTAATTGATATGATTCAAATTAATTAGGTTGTAGCCCGGGAATCCATTTCCCGGGAAATGCGTGGGAAAAATGAGTGTTAAATTCACGCCAAAACCCCGGGAAATGGATTCCCGGGCTACGGGCAAATTTAAATTCCAAATGTCTCTTTTTAATAAACCAGGTAAAAAATTCCCCTGAAATTGCCGATTCTGATAGAATAGGAGGGCATTTGTAATTGAAATCGAACAGGCAGCTTTAAACCGAGTGTTCAAGTGATTTGATTTAGCTGAAAATCAATGATTGCTTACCTGATAAAATCGATGCGTTATCGCAGCTGGACGAAGAACTTTCTTGTGTTCGGAGCATTGTTCTTTGTGCCGGGCGCCATTCTCCAGAGCCAGGCTGTTACCCGAAGCGTTTTTGTGTTTGTCGCCTATTGCCTGCTGGCAAGCGGATTATATATCATAAACGATGTAACCGACAGAAAACGCGACAAACTCCATCCGTTGAAAAAACATCGACCGATAGCATCAGGGAAACTACCCATATCCACCGCGCTTCTTTTTGCGCTCACTCTGTTCATAATAAGTTTCGCGATTTCAATATGGCTTGATTTGACCGCATTCTCAATTGCAGGATTCGGAAAAATCATGCACATTAAATTCGGTGTCACGCTGACATTTCTTGCGTATTTCATCCTGATCATGCTGTACACGTTTTTTCTGAAAAGAATATCCATTCTGGACGTAATAATAATCGCGATAGGATTTGTGCTTCGCGCGGTAGCCGGCGCGGCTGCATTGAATGTGGAGATCAGCCAGTGGCTTCTTCTTTGCACGTTTCTTTTGAGTGTATATCTCGCGCTGGCCAAACGTCGCGGTGAAATGCTTCAGCTTGGTGATGAGTCAGCCAACCATCGTGAAAATCTCGCCGATTATTCAGTCCCGCTGATTGAACAGCTTTTAACAATCACAGCCGCGGCGAATATCATTTCATATTCGCTCTATACATTCATGGCGGATAACGCCGCGGGAACATACCTCATGGCGACAATTCCCATGGTTGTCTTCGGGATATTCCGTTATCAGGCGATTGTGCTGTTTAAAGGTGAGGGAGCCAATCCTGAGGAGATTCTTCTTAAGGACAGAGCCATCCAGATTGATATTCTGGTGTGGCTCATTGCTGTAGTTCTGATTTTCAAATTTTCCTGATTGTGCCTATTCATCTCTGAAAAACTTTTTTTTAAGTATGAGTTTAATGCTTATCCTGGGAGCGCTGGTCTCTGACCGGCACTTGAGCAGGTTTACTTAAAGAGAAATAAAGGGAATTTATCGGACATTGTTGATAAATTCACCTCTTTTCTTTTGGTTTATTGTCTGCTAGATAAACTCTTTTGATTGCTATTAACCTTGTCCAGGTGCCGGTCAGAGACCAGCGCTCCCAGGTTCCGGATTTTATCGATATGATAAAATCACCTGCGATTTCATCTGCCGGTTTTCACTGTAAAGCCTTTAAACGTAAGTGTTATGAACTTTTTCAGGGACAACTACCTATTCAACAATCCAGAGTTTAATTGATTTGTCATCGCCGCCGGATGCCAGAAACCTGCCGTCGGGACTGAAATCCACGGATGAAATAATCGCGAAATGCCCCTCGAACGGGCGAATTAATTCAGCTGATTCAACACTCCATAATCGAATTGTCGTTTTGTTATTTGTGTAATCCCATCCGCCTGTAGCCAGGATTTTGCTGTCCGGGCTGAATGAAATCGAGCGGACATCATAGGATTGTACATTAATAGTGCGGATCATCCTGCCGTTGGCTGCGGCCCATATTCCGATTATCTTGTCATTGCTTGGAACGCCTTTCTGAGGGCCTTTCAGTTTTAAAGGATCATCGATACATCCCGTGGCGAGATATCTGCCATTCGGACTGAACGCAACACAGTAAACCGGATGGTTGCGCCCCTTGAGCGTGTTAATAAGGTCTCCCGTTTGGGCTGACCATAATTTGGCGGTTTCATCCACACTTCCTGATGCTATGATACTCGCATCAGGATTGATAGCAACTGATGTTACACTGCCTTTATGGCCAATTGAATCATCCTCTTTACGCAGGATTTTATTTACAATTGTTGAGATTGTGGATTGCTCATGCCCCTCAATTGCGAATATCTGTTTCCCGGATTCCAAATCCCACATTCTGACAGTCTTGTCAACGCTTCCAGAAACAAGTTTAGTGCCGTCCGAGCTGACAGCAATTGACTTGACAGCATCAGTGTGCCCTTTTAACACCCATTTTACCTTTTCCTCTTCAAGAGACCAAAGCCTGATGAACTGGTCAAAACCCGCACCCGCGAGCGTTTTACCATCCGGGCTGAACGCAAGCGTTTCTATTGTCCTGTAATGCCCCTCAAGTTTCGATTCCTGCTCCCCTTCGAAAATCGACCACAACCTGATTTCAGGATCAATTCCGCCGGATGCCAGAATTTTGTTGTCCGGGCTGAAAGCAACCGCATTTACCGTACCAACATGAGCATCGAGAGTGGATTTCAAATGTAAAATCTTGTGGGATTCATCGGTCATCATGACAAAGCACCTATCCCATTTGGAGATATCAAAATGCACTAACCGGAATTGTTCATCTCCTTTATGAGATGATTTATTCCTTCCGGTTAATGTTTTATGTAAAACTTCAAATAGTTTTTATCCGCTAATTGTAGCGGATAATATAATACTATTTCAGCAGTAATGCAAGTTAAGGGATGTGTTTAAGAAAAGCGCGATTTATAAAAAATTTGGCTCTTCAATAAATCGTGTGGGTTGAGTTTTGATTGAGTAAAAAAAGGGGACTGTCCCAAACAAGTGAATAAATACAGTATAAATGAGGGTTTGCAGTATGATATATTGAAATCATCAAGTTTGATGCCTCATGTGGACTATCCCCTTTTTTTACGAGGGTGCAAATTACCCACACAATTTATTGAAGCGCCAAAAATTTAAACCAATCGTAGGGGCGCCGCTTGAAGAATGTCTCAGAATCTACAAACAGAAATAAAAACGTTATTCCCGCTTTCGGGGCTGTTGAAAAAGGGCTGAATGTAGGGGGTAGGTCTCTGTGCCTACCCTAAATATTGGCATAAATACAGGGCAACCACGGAGAGTTGCCCCTACGGTCTGGGATATAATAGGCTTTTTCAACA
>JAGGVT010000006.1 GCA_021157815.1 bacterium
CTTTAAGTCTGCATTCTTTTACATAGTTTTTCACAATATCAACCTCGTCAGGTTTAATTTATCCTGTATCGATAATATACCACAAGTTACAAAACGTGTCAAGAACTTTCGTAAATATTATCCGAATTTTGGATAAAAGATGACCAAAACGTCGCGCTGGTGTCCTATCTCGTAGCGCTGATGTCCCATCGGCTGTGTCAGAAACGTCCCGTTTCGTTTTTTTGAGGTTTTTAACCCTCTGCTATTTTTCACCCTATGTCATTTGAAATTAACTTGTCGAAGACCCCGAGCGTAGCCAAACGGGGCTATAGGTGTCAGACACCGGAAAAAGAAGCGGGACGCTTCTGACACAGCCGGCGGGACGCCAGCGCTACGAAAACATTCATTTTTTACCGGTGCCTGACAGCAATTTGATTATCATCAGCCATTTTGCTATTATCGGTCTTGAAAATGATGCAAAAAACTGTTCGCATACAACTGCATATATTAATGCCGTTCCTAGTGGGTTTAATATTTTTCATAATTTATGCGTTCTTTCCCACAAAAATGCATTATGCTGATGGTTTAGCTTGGGCTTACAATATTGAAAACTTTCCCCTTGCTTATGAGTTCAACCAGCATCACCCAATATGGCATCCAATGATGCATATTTTGTTTCATGCTGTTAAAACGATACTGCCTGACCTAAGATCACTGGCATTTATATCTTTTACAAATGCAGTTTTAGGTGGTATCTCAGTTACTCTTCTTATCGTCCTTGTCAGGAGAATCTGTTCAAATAAATTAGCGCCAGTTCTTGCAGGTTTGTTTTTTGGTGTCAGTTGGGGAATGATGAATTACTGCACGGACTCGAATGTTTACATCACAATAATAGTCTTAATGCTTGCGACCATGCTGGTCATTCTTGGAGGTGAGAAACTAACCAGAAAAGGTGCTATTCTCGCAACAATTCTGATGATTATTGCTTCTCTCATGCATCAGATAGCGTTCTTCTTCACTTTCGTGGTTCTTGCAGCGATTTGGATTCGTTCACCAAAACACGAGCGAATTAACACAACGCTAATGGGAATCGCTTTGTATGCCGCTTTTATTGTTCCTGTCAATTATCTGATTTACCTTCACTCTATGTCAATTATTGAAGGTGAATTTGAGATGACATTTCTAAAGTGGCTTACCGCTTATGCCGGTGAGGAGTGCTGGTGGACAGTTATTTTTCATGGTTTCTTATATTCAGAAGCAGCTTTTGCATACACTCAATTTAACGCTTTCATGCATATACCTGGTTCTGAATTGCTTTTTGTCGTAAAACCTTTTAGCAAGTCCCTATTAAATCCTTTTTTATTTATCTTCTATGCAATTGTAATTCTCACCAGTTTATGGGAACTTAGATGCGTTCTTAAAGAAAAAGAGAATGGACGTAAAGTACATCAAGTCCGCGTTTTGTTACTGGTTTGGTTTTTTATATATTTCATATTTAACCAATTATTTTGTTCATTTGAGCTTCACTACAAGTTGTTCACCATGCCTCCATTACTTGCACTTTGGACACTTCGTTTAACCGAATTACCCCAGAAATACAAAATGCCCATCGGGTTCGCATCCTGCATACTCGTGATCTTCCTTGCGACTTGGAATATCACCACAGGATTAATTCCAAACTCAAAACCTGAGAATAACGAGTTCTTCAAACCGGTGCTGGAAATGGCGAGTCTCGTTGAAAAGGGCGATGTCATCATATTTGCCAGAGAGGAATTCTACATCGCGTGGTTGGCGCGATATTACACAGATGCCGATGTCGAAACCCAAAGGTCTAAATTCAACAAGTTTGTATCTGATGAGATAAATCTTGATGCCATAGAAGATCAAACCATTGAATTCATTAATAACCGATACAATCACATCTACCTCACTGAAGAAGCATTTAAAGTATCCAATGAATCGGATATCTGGTACTTCTCAGGACTTTCTTTCCCACCCCCACATCCGTGGTTACTAGCGATTAACATATCATCAATAAGAAAAACCGGCGAGGTTGAATCCGACAACGGATTAGTGCTTCACGAAGTCATTCTGCAAAATTAATTTTACAGGTGTCAGACACCGAAAACGTAGCGCTGGCGTCCCGCCGGCTGTGTCGCCCCCGTCTCGGGGGCATGTCACTAAAGAACAGAAACGGGACGTTTCTGACACAGCCGGCGGGACGCCAGCGCTACGACAAATCACAAATCCCCACATCTTGAAGCTTCGTTCACTCTGCGCTATAATGCAAGTGATGTATGTTCGCAAGACTTAATCGGCGTTTGACTTAAACGCCGTAATGTTTGTATGTCCAGGGTTTGATTACCTTGAACTTTACCTATCACTTTGCTCGGGAGGTCGATATGCGCACCTTCCTTACGGTAACGACAACACTATTATTAGCCTTCATTATATCGGTGGGATGCTCAAACAGTTCCTCACCTGTGGCGCCGGATACATCACTGCCGGATGACACACTATCTCAGGCGGATTTAAACACTGTCCAGGGATCGCAAATCCCGCTGTGGCAATACCATGTAACCATTGATCCGGTTTCGCTTGATTACACCATGGAGCCTGTCAGATTCCGCAACGCGTCGGAAATCGGCGATTCGTTCGAGGTGGAAATCAGCAATTTCATGACAGGATGGTTCCAGTATATCGAATGCCTGGACTGCCTTAGAATCGAGGGAATCGGTTTCTACGGCAACGGCGATATCCTTCTGGACGTTTACATGCGCCACCCGTTTGGCACGCGGTATCGATTAACCAAACGCGCCGACCTTGACGTTTTCGACGCGCGCCTGATTATGATTAACAACGGCACTGACGCCAGATTCACACTAACCAACGGTATCGGTATCAGCGATGATCCTATTGTTGGCAATTTCAATTTCCTTAAAAACGCTGACGGATACACATCCCATTTTGACAATCGCTCCGAGATTCCTGAATTCATCGGCACTCCGAGAAATTATAACGGCAACCTGAATCCATTCAAATATTTCTTCTACGACAACGACCCAAGCCCGGTTATTTATGGCAAGGAAAACCCGGAACACCGTATGAGAATGAGTGACAAATATGATGTCCAGAGATTCCGCCTTGCGAATCCTGGTGGGGGAAATACGATTGAATTCGAGATGGTTGTCGAGGTCAGTTATGTCCAATCAGCTGTTCGCGATACCCGAATGTCCCCTGTATATCATATTCCCGAGGGCAATCAGAAAGAGGCGTA
>JAGGVT010000108.1 GCA_021157815.1 bacterium
CATGTAACCCGGCGTCCCTTCGCCGGGGTTTGCGTGAATTAACCACGTTTTCCCAATCTACATAAGATCAATCTATATTTGCCCAATCATGTAACCCGGCGTCCCTTCGCCGGGGTTTGCGTGAATTAACCACGTTTTCCCAATCTACATAAGATCAATCTATATTTGCTCAATTGTGTCCATAAGATACATGGAAATTTCCGCTCTCGGTGACCAGATTGCACCGCGATTATGTCCTGACAGTTTTTTCAGTTCGATTACCACGCCTAAAATCATTTCAGATTCACTTTTACCGCTTACAATAAAACCGCCATCGATGTTGTGCTCATACACACCATCGAATTTTAAATTAAAATACGGTTTAACCGAGACAACCTCAAATTCCTTGTCTTCGAAATACTCAAATGTTTCTCCGACAACAAAGGGGTCAAGTTCGGTACATTCCCAGTGCCAGTCAGCATTAAAGCCGATTTTGGCAATATTCATACCGTTTTTATCCTTTCTGACACCATCCAGAGAATAATCGCAAACCATTTGCGGCATTTTCACAAACGGGATTTTGTCGAGTAAAAGGGCTTGAGTCCATGTATCGCCAACTGAAATGGCATCTTCGGGAAAGCATGGTTCGGTAATCATCTTGAGATAGTTCTCGTACATTCCCATAACAAACTGTCCCTGCATGCCGGCTTCATCCGGCAATTCCATATCCATGCCGAGGAATTTTCCTCTGGGAGTCATTTTGATTGTAACAGCGCTCGGCTTGGCCATATCCTCGATATCGGGAATCTCCTCACCGGTCGCCATTAAAATATCATGAAGGAAAATATCCAATGGCGGAAGCTGAAAAAACTCATAGCCCATGCGAACAGTTGGCATCTGCTGCATGACGATCATTTCAAGATATCCAAGCTCAGGATCGAATCTTTTACACTCAATCCATGATTCCATTATCGTATGCATTTCAATATTTCTAAGGTCTATTGTCGCTCCGGGAAGTGGAAGGTTTTCCGCGTGGAAATTGAGTGTTCCCGTCTCGTCCATGAGATAATCAAGTTTTGAATTGTGGTTTCCATAACGAAGCTTGTACGAATCCTTCGCATCAGCTTGAGGAATTAGTGCCACCATTAGAAAAGCAATAGCAATTGCCGATAAAGCCACGATTTTTTTCATTGTTGCCTCCAATGTCTGTTAAAGCATTACTGTAATAGCCTCTCTCATACTATGGTGTCGAAAAAGGCAATTTATTAATTGATTTTCCTCATCTAATCCTTCGGGTGCCGCCCATACAGCCGTCTCGGCTTTATGGGTAAAATTGCATGACTTCACTTTAATCACCCACAAATCACAAAAAGACGTGATGTGTGGGCGGCACCCGAGGATAATCATCATTTTATATCCCTCGACTCCGCTTCGCTCCGCTCGGGATGACGTTTTTCTTGTTCATCAAAACTTTTCCGACACCCTCAAACGTCAGAGGTTTGGAATATTCAATCCATTAACAATCGTTAATCCTGAAATGGCATCTGCTTTACTCAAAAAGCGCAGTATTTACATTCCAAAACCATATCTAATCTGAGTGCTACTCCTCTGCGCTTTCCTCTGTGGTTTCATCCGCGCTACCATCCAGCCAGGTAAATGTCAGGTTGCCTTCCACACTGTGAGATGGGCCGGCATTGTAAACAACCTTGAGTTTTCGCTTTCCGTTGACTTTGCCAAAACCTTTCAAAGCTGTAATGCCTGTACCAGCGGAATTGTTGTTATTGGCATACATAGTGATTACATGCCCAATGACCCACTCCATTTCCTCTTTCTCCATGGATGCATCCGTAAAATCAAACTCGATAGCGTTCCCAATGTATTTCACATTACCAACCTTGCCATCCATCATGTTCGATCCTTTAAGATCCGCCATCAGATTGTTAAAAGCCATTTTCTCTTTGGCGCCCTGCGGGTTAAGCTGGCATCCAGATACAGAAATGATAAGCACAGCAGAGAGCAAAATAGCGATTGTAAATATCTTTTTCATTTCGAAGCCTCCGGGCTTTATGAATCAGGTTAATACAAACTAAATATTATAACGCGAATAATCGCAAGGTAAATACCCACTATCAAATGGAGAGATTTATATTTTAGGCGCTTCAATAAATTGTGTGGATTATTTGCCCCCCGTAAAAAAGGGGGCATTCCCCGATAACGGGGTACGTCCACATGAGGCTTCAAAACAGATGTTATCAATATACTATCCTGTAACCCCTTGTTTATACTGTGTTTATTCACTTTGTTGGGACAGTCCCTTTTTTTTACTCAATCTAAACTCAACCCACACGATTTATTAAAGAGCCATATTTTAATCAGAAATGCCCTTTTTTACTAATCATCGTCCTTGTCGTCATCGTCCTTATCATCATCAATCTCCTGAACAATGTTGCCCTCTTTCACTCCGTGGCATCCCGATATGATTTTCGCCATCGATGATTTCAGCTGAATCTTTGTTATTTCAACCTCACCGATGATATTAGCCTCACGGAAAACAATTTCACCATCTGCATTTCGGATGACATCCTCCTGAATGACCTTGAATCGCTGTCCGACCTCAAGCTCGGCACCCTCGCCAAGGTCGATAATCAGACTGTCTCCTGTGACCGCGATAATCGCGCCGGTCAGCGGAAAATGTTCCACCATTTTCTTCGCGATAGCGTCAACGGCTTTGACAGTGGCTTTACCGACCATGCTGTCGCGGAATTCGTCTGAATCAAATCTGATATGGCCAACCCAGTTATCAAAATCACTCCCGCCAAGAGCGACACCGGACTTTTTCTCGACACCCTCAGCCGATTCCGCGATTAGAGTTTCACCGGTTTTGGCATCAACAAGCCTGAAATCAATCCAGACAACAGCTTTTGATTTCTTGACACTGACATCTCCCCAACCGCCGGGAACAATACCGCCAAGTCCGCCGGAGCTTTTCTTGTGTCCAAAATTGGTTACTTTTCCCATGAGGATATAATCAACGCCCTTGATTTTGCCTTTTTCGACTTTGGTTTCCTTTTCAATATAACCAGTATCACCAAGGTCGATTTCATCCTTTAATTCATCGAATGATTCGTGGCGCGCGATAACGTTGAATCGTCCGCTCTGGACAAGCTTTGTGATAAGCATGTCCGTAATACCGTTGCCAATGGTCGAGTTGTAGTATGTCGAAGGATTTTCGAATGTCTTGACCGAAATTCTCGGCCTTCCCTCTGTGCGAAGAGCATCGTCATCATTGCCGTTGGATGCATCATCATCAGCAAAGGCGAATCCCGCAAGCAGAAAAATCATGCAGGTGATAATAAGTGCCAGGTTTCTTTTCATTTCGAACCTCCAATAAGTTCGTTTCGTGTTTTTACATTAGCTCATGTTTAACATGAACTTAAATATTTTCAATTATGCAATTATAAAGGTTATCGTGCTGTGTGTCGAACAGGTTGAGTTGATAATTTCGGATTTTGAACTCATCCCGTATTGATAAATCCAAAAATTGTGATTATAAATTCGTGATTATAAATTTTTTGTCATTCCGGGCTTGGCCCGGAATCCATCTTAGCACCGAAATATAGTGGATTCTGAATCAAGTTCAGAATGACATTATATTATGCAATCCGCCACTCAGGTTCAGTATGCCTGATAATTCTCTTTCTTTGCTTTTGGCTCATACGGTACAAGCCAAACACAGCATCATCCAGCTCAATCAGAAGATTACTGATATCGCCATCGGCTGTTCGAATTAATTCCACGCAGCGAGCAATTTTCTCAAATTGCATTTCATCAGGCACTCTTACCGGCAGCTCCTTTAAATCAGCGATATGAACCTGGGGAAAAGCCTTTGCCGTTTCACGGGTAATCGAACGGTAGTAGTAATTCATCAGGCGTGAGTTTAGAATTCCGAGCAGGAAATGCAACATTGCTTTTTGCATTTCATAAGTAGCGTTGCCATTCCGAATGCTGTTCTTGTTCAGATTTAATGCTTGATGGCAGTCCTCTCTCAGGATTGTGTTATGGACTGAATTAAGGCTGCAGAGCTTGTTATCATCAAGCGCGAAGATTAGTTTGTCCGCGGTTTGGCGGTTGACCAGTTTAAGCGGTGAAGTAAATATCCACTCCTCACGCAGGCTGACACCGCGTTTTTGCAGTTCAGGCGTAACAAGCGATTTGTCATAGTTGATAAACAGCTCTCTTGCTTTCACCTTGAAAGGGGTAATATCAGCGCCTTCTATCAGCCTTTGGTACGTTTTCGCTTTTTTGGTATCTGAAAGGACTCTGTTTCTAAATTCCGCAAATGCCGGATTTATTCCATCCCTGACATGCGCTATTTCCTTGAGAGGAATTGCATTTGCAGCGATTTTTTCAGACAGGGAATCCGGCACAATGAATTTGAAATCCTTTTGCAGTGCGAATTTCTGAATGGGAACCTGTTCCTTGTTCATAATGCTAATTGTGTTATCGCGATTATCCAGCGTGAGTTTTGAAAGGGTGCATTCGGTTTGCTTTTTTGCCGTTTTCTCAAGAAGGACAATCACATTCCCCACAGTCGCGCCTTGAAAGACATTCTCCCCCACATTAAAAAGCGCCCGGGGAGGGGCGTTATCCAGAATGTATTTCCTGATTTTGTGATAACGTCGATTCCACAGCAGTTTGTCCGGTACGATGAAGCAGAGCATTCCGCCATCTCTCAGAAGTTCAATACTGCGGATAAGGAAATACAAAAACGTGTTGGCGCTTCCACCTCCGGCTTTTTTGTAACGCTTTACCAGTCGGGTTTTTAATTCATCAGTATCAACATGTGATTCGCGTGAATAGTAAGCGATATACGGCGGATTCCCGATTATAAGGTCATATCCGCTATCGGGATGATTCAGCAGGTCGAGAAGAAAATCGCCTTTGAAAAAATGATTGCCCTGAATATCACCCCCGCCTGATTTTTTAATCAAGACTCTCTTCGACAATTCCACGGCATCTGAATCAAGATCAGCGCCATACAGTGAATCTAAAATATTCTCGCTTTTGAAATTTCTCCTCTCAAGTTCCGAGTAAACAACATCGGGGAAAATACCAACGCCAACTGACGGGTCAAGGATTTTAAGATCTCGCGCTTCAGTGGAATTGGATTTGAAATACTCCTCAATGAGAACATGAGCCATGAACTCAGCGATTACCAAAGGTGTGAAAAAGCGTCCGCTGCGTCGCCTGTCGCCGTGCTGCTCTCCATATTTTAAGTTTGAATCATCCTTTTTCGATATTACGTCAGGTTTCAATTCGAAAAGAGATGCCACAACAGCTGGATTGTTTTCAAACGCCCTCGCTGTTTCCATAAGGCTTTTGAGACTTTTAGCGGGTACAAGCTGATTTGCAATTGAATCGTTGAAATTGGAAATGGCATCCGAGACTCCGGATTCGACAGATTTCATGCAGGAATCAAAGAGAATGGAATGTAAATCTGTTTTTGAATTTGTGGATAAAGGAAATTTACGGGCGAGATTATTTCGCACCGTAACAAATTGTTTTCTTAATTGGCGCTCATCCGGCAGGATCATAGTGAAACCTGCGAATTGTCACCAAGCATCGCGCGAACAGCTTTGGGACGCTCTCCGCTCATTGTCATCAGCGAATTCTTTCCCAACACACAGTCAGCCAGGCGTGTGTCAATATCTATTATTTCAGCTCCCTCCATGATAATTGAATGTTCTATTTCACTCCCTCTAATCTGAACACCCGGTCCTATTGATGTGAAAGGACCGATATATGAGTTTTCGATTTTAGCTTCCTTCCCAATGATAACAGGGCCACGAATGCGTGAATCCATAATCAGGGCTTCCTTATGGGCGATCACATTGCCCTCAATGGGCTGCTGTCCCCTTATTTCGCATTGCACATCCCGGCCAATGTTCTGCAGAACAAGACGGTTGGCATCGAGCAAATCATCCTTTTTGCCGGTATCCTTCCACCAGCCATTGACCATGCTTGGCCGGACAGTATAACCGCTAGTGATTAAAAACTGGATTGCGTCCGTGATCTCAAGCTCCCCGCGCGCGGAGGGCCTTATGTTTTCACAAGCTTGAAAGATACGCTTATCGAATAAATATACTCCGACCAGAGCAAGATTGCTTCTTGGTTCAGCCGGTTTCTCAACCAGGCGGGTAACATTTCCCATCCTGTCAACTTCCGCCACTCCGAACTGCTGCGGATTTGGAACAGTTGTCAGCAGGATAAGCGAATTCGCGCGGGTTTTTTCATATTCAGCGATGATGTCATGCAAACCGTCTCTTAGAATGTTGTCGCCGAGATACATGCAGAATTTGTCATCGCGAATAAAATCGCGGGAGATTTTAACAGCATGGGCAAGTCCCAAAGGCGATTCCTGCTGAATGTATGTAATGTTCACTTTCCACCGGCTGCCGTCGCCGCACGCGGAACGAATATCGCGATGCGTATCCCCGACAACAATTCCAATATCCTCAATGCCAACATCAGCCATTGCCTCGATTCCATAGAAGAGAATGGGTTTGTTCGCGACCGGAATAAGTTGTTTCGCGGATGTGTACGTTAACGGCCTGAGACGGGTTCCCTTGCCGCCGGCAAGAATTAACCCTTTCATTTTGATTTTTGGTTTACGTTTCCAGTCGTCCATGGATTCATGCCTGACGGCGCGTGAATCGATTCCTGGTGACTTTGCCATTACTTTATCCCTCCGGCAGATTCTGAGAGAATTAATAATATGTGAATTTATTTTATCATATTTTAAGAAACATAAAAGGCAAAAATCAAACGAACCTCATCTCTTTAACTTACACGCTATCAATGGTTTAATACTGCATGTTGATTTGGAAGCGACACTGAAAATAGCGGTTATTTTCATCCTGCTGATAATACTTATCAGGAGGAAGATGGACATTGAATGGGCAATGATGCTTGGCTGTCTTGGCCTTTGGTTGCTTTTTCTTTTCCCGCCGGCAGCCGTTAAGGCTATGTCCTCCGGTTCATTCGCTCCGGTGGGCGGAGCAACTGTTGAGTTTCTTCGAGAAATTCTCTATGGCGCAATCGACACCGACACGCTGCTTCTAATAGGAACTGTTTACACAATCACAGTTCTTGGTTCATTCATGGATATCTCCGGGCATTTGAAGAAACTCATGGAATCCCTTGGCGAACTAATGCGGGACAGCCGTTATGTCGCCGCCATTGCGCCATCCTTAATCGGTCTGATGCCGATGCCGGGAGGAGCGTTGTTCAGCTGTCCCATGGTTGAGGAGGTCGGGAAACCGATTGGGCTGACAAATACTCGCATGGCTGCTATCAATTTTTGGTTCAGGCATGTTTGGGAATATGTCTGGCCCCTGTATCCGGGAATCCTGATGATGTCCGCAATCTTCAGAGTTGATATCCGCACGATAATGCTTGTCCATGCTCCGTTGACGCTCGCAACCATAATTTTCGGTTTGATTTTCCTGATTCTGCCTGTGAAAAAACCGCCTCGAAACGGTGTTTTTCACACACTGCGGGAGAATATCGGGAAAATTTTCCTCGCGCTCTGGCCGCTGTTGATAATTATCGTATTCACGATGATGCCTTTCCCTAATCCGGACTTGTTCACTATGCAAGCTGACGCACTGACTCGAACTAAACTGCTTTTAGGGCTTATTCTAAGCACAATCGCATATGGGATAGCCAATAGAATCAATTACAAATCCACTTTGGATGTAATTATTATCTGCCTGAGGAAACACACAATCATGCTTGTTCTTTCCATCATGCTGTTCAAGCATCTAGTCGAGCATACTGGCGCGGCGGTTGAGATGGCTCCATTTTTCGCGCAGATGGGCCTGCCTCCAATAGTTGTGATTTTCCTCCTTTGTTTCATAGTCGGATTACTCACCGGAATAACAATCGGATATGTTGGAATCTGTTTCCCAATAATCATGCCACTTATCGGAGCAAGCGGCTCCATTGACCTCGGATTGATGCAGTTCGCATTCGCAACCGGATTCGTCGCCGTCATGCTGACACCCGTTCATTTGTGTTTTTCGCTGACACGAGACTATTTCGATGTCGAATGGGGTGGTATGTATAAATTGATAATCCCATGCTCGTTGCTTGTGTTAGCGGTGAGCCTTGTGATTGCGCTGATTGGCCTGCCTGATTGGGGTTAGAGATTTTGAGTTGTGTTTTCCTCCCCTGGGAGCGCTGGTCTCTGACCGGCACTTGAACAGACTGGCAGATACGAATTAAAATACACTAACATTTAGACTAAATTATTTTCGACTCTTTTTATAAAAGAAATATTGCGGTTAAGGCATTTGAATTGTTAATGTCAGGTTGTGTTGTTCTATTTAGCTTGTACAAGTGCCGGTCAGAGACCAGCGCTCCCAGGGAGATACAAACTGATTCCAGGAAGATAAAAAAAGCCTCCCGTGAAGGGGGCTTTGTAAATTTCATTAATTGGAATACGCGTATTAGTATCCGCCCATACCACCCATGCCACCCATGCCACCCATGTCGCCACCGGGCGGCATTGCAGGGGCTTTGTCATCTTCGGGCTTGTCAGCGATTAGTGTTTCAGTGGTGAGAAGCATACCGGCGATTGACGCCGCGTTCTCAAGCGCCGCTCTTGTAACGAGAGTCGGATCGATAATTCCGCTCTTTACAAGGTCCTCATATTTCTCGGATGCCGCGTTGAATCCGTGATGTTCTTTCAGGTCTTTGACTTTCTCGAGAACAACAGAACCCTCATGTCCCGCGTTGTTTGCGATGAGCTTAATTGGCTCGGCAAGCGCACGCTTGACAATGTTGATTCCGATTTGAACATCGCCCTCAACTTTGAGTTTCTCGATTGCGGAAGCTGCTCGAACGAGCGCTACACCGCCGCCGGTTACTACGCCTTCCTCAACTGCCGCTCGTGTAGCGGAGAGAGCATCCTCATAACGATGCTTTCGCTCTTTGAGTTCAGTCTCTGTCGGCGCTCCAACTTTGATAACGCCAATTCCGCCGGAGAGTTTCGCATGTCGTTCCTGCAGTTTCTCGCGATCCCAGTCGGATGTTGTCCTGTCGATTTCGGCTTTAATCTGGGCAACTCTGCCATTGATATCAGCTTTTTTGCCTTGACCCTCGACGATTGTTGTTGTGTCTTTTGTGATTCTGATTTTCTTCGCCTGGCCAAGCTGATCCATCTCGATCGTGTCGAGCTTGTAGCCAAGGTCGTCTGAGAAGAAAGTTCCGCCTGTGAGAACAGCGATATCCTGCATCATTTCCTTGCGCCTGTCGCCGTAACCCGGTGCTTTTACCGCAACACAATTCAATGTGCCGCGAAGCTTATTGACCACGAGTGTAGCGAGAGCCTCGCCCTCGATATCCTCGGCGAAAATCGCGAGAGGCATGCCTTTCTTCGCAATCTTCTCAAGCAGTGGAACAATATCCTGAATCGCGCTGATCTTCTTTTCCCAAAGGAGAATGTAAGCGTTCTCAAGAACCGCTTCCATGTTCTCTTTGTCGGTGACCATGTAAGGTGAGATGTAGCCCTTGTCGAGCTGCATACCCTCAACAATTTCAAATGTTGTTTCAGTTCCCTTTGATTCCTCGACAGTGATTACGCCGTCTTTTCCTACTTTGTCCATGACATCTGAAATGACATCGCCAATCTCAGGATCGTTTCC
>JAGGVT010000033.1 GCA_021157815.1 bacterium
ACCGAAAGTGAACACCGAATCGTTCTATCCGTAAAAAGGGGACAGTCCACATAGGCTTCAAATCTGACGTTATCAATATACCATACTGCAAACCCTCTTTTATACTGTATTTATTCACATGGTTGGGACAGCCCCCTTTTTACTACCATCGTGGAATATTCTCAGGAATTATATATTTTCACTCTAACTTAACCGGACACTAGTGATCTTGAGACATAAGGAAAAGTGAAATAAAACTATAGCCAGGTTAGTCATTTTTCAGCCGATAAAGGCGATTTTATTTTGAGATGCCATAAGGAATCAATTAAGTCTATGACCAAATACTCAAAATACAATACAGAAGGCAACAGGCGGAAAACCCGATGGGAATTGACCTTGAACCCGACTGTTACAATGCTTGTAGTCGCGTTCTGTATTGGTGTGCTGCTTGTCTGGATAGGTTTGTTTGAGCATACGGTTAATCCGGGTGATGGCACTGTATCATCCGTTGCGGGTGATGCATACGCTCGAATTGTAAGTTTCGTGGATTCGGTCAGGAAATAAAAGTACAGTTTTTCAGGGACAACTAAATAGCCACTTCCCCGGCATGCCTGATTCACCTTACAGATAATTGTTAGTTTTGTTCTGGACAGCATGACCGGGTTACAGTTACAATTTACGCGCGATCATGTGATATGTTTCCGATTTTCATAATCAAACATCACTCGCTTACATCGAACGCATCAAGGAAATCATCCCAATGTGTATCTGAAAATCCGATTGTTACATAATCAGCGCGCCTGTTTGCGCAATCCTCGTGATTATAATTTGTCGGGAACCAGATTTGCCATCCGGTTTCATAATACGGGCACATGCTGGCGCCGTCTCCGGTATGTCCGCTTTCAATCATGGTTTCGGTGATAGCATCGGAAACGCCCTCCGCGGCATCGCGCAGGGATTGCGGCAATTCCTCAACGCTGTAAATATACTCAGCGAAAAGCCCCAGGTCCTTGACTCTGCCATCGTTGCAGTACGCTCCCCACTTTCCTGTTAGTGTTCTGCATGATGCTATTTCAGTTCGATAATTATCAAGCGCGTCAATCAGTTCAAGCGAAAACGTATCCAGAGCGGGAACAACTACAGTATCAATCATGCTGCATTCCCAGGCGGAATATGTAGCCGGCGCGGGTGAATATGCCAAATAATTGTTCACAAACTCGGATGCAATATCCTGATAAGTGCAGGTTTCAGCATTATTAGCGATATATCCAAACAGTTCAGAATATTCCCATGATGATGCCCACATGACCGCTTCGGACGCCATGCATGTTTTTGTGACATCCTTAAACGTATATGCTGTTTCAATCCAGCCTAGCAGGCAGGATACGATTGCGATAAATTCAAACTGGTCAACAGATTCCACCTCATCCAAAACAGTTCGGCAGGCATCCCGTATCTCCCAAACCTGCATCCCTCCGCAGGCGACAAGGAAATCATCGGGATCCGGCGCCCACCTGAATGGCCCGTTTCCATGCCCATAAGGAATGAAGCCGTATTTTTTCGCGGGATATTCACGCATCCCCCACCTGAGGAATTTTTCAACATACGCGATTTTCGCATGTGGGAGTCCGCCCGGAGGAATGACCTCGCCGCCATCATCAATGACCGGTGAGATTATCGTATCGTTGTAACCGTCCGGGTCTCTCTCGATTTTGAGGATAACGTCATCAGGAGATGCGTCCTTGTCCCAGCATACGATGATGTTCATTTTTCCTTCAGGTGAGCCGATAACCTCCATCTCGTTAATGTCACCCTGGATGCGGTCACCGAGATTATCCTCCGTGAAATATAAGAGAAGAGTCCATTCTGTCAGCGCATCCTCTGTGACTGCGATTTTAACAAGGTCGTAGAGTTCGAGGCCATTTGAATTTTCACTTGTCGCGATTATCGCAGCGATATAATCTCCCTGCGTAACCCCATTGATATTGGCAAGATTCAATCGCCACTTCGAATTTCCGACCTGTTCGAATTGGACAAATATTTCATTCGTTATCGCGGGACAGTATAGTTTGACTTCATCGACATCATCCTGCCAGTCGAGAACATCGACCTCGATTATGGTTTCTGAATTAGCAGTATCATATAGAATTCCCTGTGAGAAATTCTCGATTGCATAGGGTTCATCGCAGTTGCCGGGATAGCTGACATCGATTGCGTAATCGACGTAATCAACACCGGACGGCATATAAAACTGAAGCTGTTCAGTTAATTCCTGCTGGCTTGCGAAGGTTCTTTGCGGTTCGTTTTGTGCGTATGCTTTAAACGGGTTTATATCCGCGCCGTTTGGAATGTCCCAAAGGCTTGTCCAGTCATCTGGATTCATCAGGGTTACGCTGTTGTCGTTTGAGTAAATAATCAGGCGAGCGTCATAACCATCGAGAAGCAGACTGTTGGTAAGTGTTACGTTTACGCTAAGCATGCCTGTCAGCGGTTCGTAGTATGTTATTTCAGCTGACGGGAAATGAAGATATTCCGTCACGTTGAAATGGAAATCCGCCTGACGCGCTGGAATGATACTCACATCCAGCGATTCGAAATCAAACTGGAATCGTCCTGCATTTAACAAAATTCGATTTGTCTGCCCCTCATCTACCTGAGCGACAGGCATTGTTAAATCCGAATCGTGTTCCTGTGATGGCTGTACCGGATTTACATGTCCGGCTGAGCATCCTGTGATGATTAGCATTAAAAGCGCTGTCAGGATATAGATGTTTTTGTTTTTCATTTTTATTCTCACTAAATTTTAATAAGCACCATGTTAAAGAGCCTGGCGAGAAAGTCGATGCAAATGTCTACTGACATCACTAAGTTGTTCCTAAGTCAGACTAAGAATGATTTTCCGTCATTCCCGCGAAAGCGGGTTCTTTAGCCTGTCGTCAGGAATCCATTTTTCTTTTATAGAAGAGTTGCCATTTCTCATTTTAAATTGGATTCCCGCTTTCGGGGCTGTTGAAAAAGCCTATTATATCCCAGACCGTAGGGTCAACTCTCCGTGGTTGCCCTGTATTTATGCCAATATTTAGGGTAGGCACAGAGACCTACCCCCTACATTCAGCCCTTTTTCAACAGCCCCTTTCGCGGGAATGACAGGTCAATTGGCGAATAATGATTTCAGTGATCAATTCTGAATTCTATTTATTAAACAAAACCAAATACGCGTCGGTTTTGCCGTTTGATAAATTCTCATCGACAAGGTTTCCGGGATTAAAATCCGCGAGACTCTCGAAACCGCCTGTAACAATCACGTTTGAGGAATCACTTGCTATTCCATATCCGTAATCGTAATCTCCCCCACCCCATGTTACTGCTGAGATTAAACCGCCATCGTTGTCGATACGGGAAAGGAAGACGTCATCAGCACCGTATGATGAATGCCAGTCCTCACCTGCTGATGGGTTAAAATCAACCGAGCCTGCAAAACCGCCTGTTATGAAAATGTTTCCGAGATTATCGATTGCCATATCGAAAGCCCAGTCACTGTATGAACCTCCCCATGTGCCTGCCCATTGGAATTCGCAGCCGTTATTGAATTTGCTTACGAATATGTCATAAGCGCCGTTTGATGCGTGTTCATCAATGCCAGCGCCGGGGTCGAAATCAACAGTATTTTGGAAGCATCCCGTGATAAATATATTTTGATCGATATCAATGTCGATTGCGTTTGCGATGTCCATTCCATAACCGCCAAACGATTGTGCTGAAACAAAATCAGCGTGCGTATCAAATTTGCTCAAGCAAATATCTGACACTCCGTTTGACTTGTGTAAATCCTCATCTACGGCAGGGTTGAAATCTACAGTTTTTTCAAAATCTGTAATAACAAAAAAGTTGTCTTCATCATCACCGATAACGCCTTTGCAGGTGTCCTCGCCAGCGCCGCCCCATGTTAGCGCGATGATGAAATCGCCATCCTCCTTGAACACAGTTATAAACGCGTCGTTTCTGCCGTTTGATATGTGGATATCCTCTACGGCGGGATCAGGGTCGAAATCGGCGTCAATCCAGTAATTTCCGGTTACGAAAATATTTTCATACAAATCAAACGCGACACATTCCGTGTATTCGTTTTTCGTTCCGCCCCACGATTGCCCCCAGATATAATTGCCATCCGGATCGAATTTGCTTAGAAAGGCGTCATACGGATACGGGCTTCCGGCATCAGATGTGCAGTGAATATCCTCTTCAGGACCGGGATCAAGGTCAACGCACAGGGCGAATATTCCTGTAACGTAGATATTTCCCAATGAATCGACTATGACATCGCTGCCGTCATCCATAAGATAAGTTCCCCATGTCCGCGCCCAGAGAAAGTTTCCTTCGGAATCATACTTGCACAGGAATGAATCCCAGTCTCCTTCGGCGGTGTGTTCATCGACAGGCGCAAGCGGATTGAAATCGACTGTATTTCTGAAATGCCCGGTTACATAAATATTCCCGGAATCATCCACGGCAATTGAATGTCCGCTGTCATCACTGCTGCCGCCCAATGAGTGAGACCAGGCATAACCGCCATCCGGCATTGATGTGTTTTTGATTTCGATCTCAACAATGTCATACAGTGCGGTCAGGCCTGAGTTTTCGGATGATGCAATCACTGCGCCGATATATTTTCCCGGCATAGCGCCAGCGCTGTTTGTGATTGTTCCCGTCCATGTATTTGAATTCCCTTGTGTTAATGGGACAATCTCATCGCTGATAACCGCGGGGCAATATAGAAGGACAGAGTTGACATCATCCTGCCAGTCAAAAACATCAACCTGTAAAATCGCCTGTGAATCTATTTCATAGCTGAGTTCATTATGATTGAAATTGGAAATTGAATATGGCTCACGGCAATTAACAGGCCATGATGCGTCAATCGCGAAATCGAGAGTATCAAATCCAGCTGGAAACCAGACCTGCAGACGTTCGGTATGCCGGGTATCATCGCCTTCAAATATTCGCTGCGGTTCGTTTTTCGCAAACGCCTTGAAAGGGTTTATCTGGCTTCCGCCAGCGATATCGAACAAGCCTGTCCAGTTGTCCGGATTTTTCAACCTGCAACCAAAATCATCGGTATAGACAATCAGGCGCATATCGTAAGCAGTGTATTGAGTTGGATTTGTAACAGTGGCATCGACATCGAGAATTCCCGTAACAGGCTCCCAGCTATGTACTGTAAAAATCGGTGATGGCAGCCACGATGTTACATCATAGTGACTGCATAAAACTCGATTCCTGCTGACATCCAATTTTAATGAGCCGGGATTGAATTTCAGTGTCCATGCGCCAAGCAGATTTCTGCCCGAATCCTCTGAATTAATAACATCCGGCAAATCAGCGAGTGTGTTTATTTTCACTGGTGATGCAGATGGAATCGCGGGATTGTTTCCGCTTGAGGAACAGCCAATCGCAAAAAGCGCAACAATTGCCACCAGAAAATATACTGCTTTCTTCATTATAGTTACCCCGGAAATCAGGCTTGTATTTCGTTAATACTCGTTGTCGTCGTACTCCATAAGGAATTCATCCCAGAGAGTTGCATCGGCAAATCCGATATTGTTAATTACATCACGAACTTTGTACTGGTACTCCTCATCGGGATTGTTGAACTGGTCGGTGAAAAGAATTTGCCAGCCTGTCGCGTTATAGTAACAACCACTGCCTGTATTGATTGTATCGAAGTAAATAAATGAATCGGTGATTGCATCCAGCATATTCTGCGCGGCATCAGTTAAATCCTGAGGCAGCGGTGGCTCGTATGCTATTAGATTTTCACAGAAGAAGCCGAGGTCGGTTATTCTGTAATCCTCGCAGTGATTTCCCCAGCTGTCTGACTGCGCGCGGCATTCCACAATTTCCGGCCTGTAAACTTCAAGATTATCAAGAAGCGCTTGTGCAAGCACATTCACAGCGGGAATAGCGAGCGTCTCAACATCTTCACTTCTCCATGCGCCGTATGTAAACGCGCCTCCATGATAAAGAGTATTGCTGACAAAAAGTTCCGCGAAATCATATCCGTCCATATCAAGATTCTCAAGCAGTTCCGCAAGTACCTCTTCATACCAGCAACTACTGACATACATGACATATTCACTCGACCATACTGCCTTTGCGCATTCTCTCAGCCCATACGCCATTTCAATAAAACTCATCGTGCAGCTTTCCAAACCTACAAAATCAAGCTGGTCAACTTCAGGAAATATATCCAGAGCATCCATGACAGCATCATTGAATTCCCAGACACCCATGTCATCATAAAAACTCTTGTCTTCAGGAACGTGATAGTAAATTCCGTAGTTCCCGTGGCTCAGCACAATGAAGCCATATTTTTCAGCAGGATATTCGCGTATCGCAAATTTAAGAAAACGCGTTAGTGTCGCTGGATCAACCATATCCAGGCCATCCGGCGGAATAACTTCCCCGAAATCTTCAACAACTGGCGAGATAATTGTATTATTAAAGCCATCAGGGTCTCTTTGTATTTCAAGTATTACATCATCAGTAGTGCCGGTGATATCCCAACAGACAATCATGTTAAGATCGCCTTCCTGCGATCCGACCATCTCCATTTCGTTGATGTTGTCGCGCAGTGAATAGAGATTTTCCTCGTATGGATAATAGAAAATCGTCCAGTCTGCTTTGATGTTTTCATAGACATTTATCGAGACAAAATCATAGAGTGTGAAACTGCCTGAATTTTCAGATGTCGCGAGAATGACACCCGAATATTCACCCGCGGATGCTCCTTCATTATTAATAAGCAGCTGCCGCCATGTGTTTGTATCTATCCGCTCGAACGGTGTGAGTTGTACGCCTGTAATTAACGGGCAATAAAGAGAAACCGCGTTGGCATCATCCTGCCAGTCAAAGACATCGACTTCAATCATCGTGGACGAACCGACGGCATCTTTTAGCCTTCCCTGTTTGAAATTCTGGATTGAGTATGGTTCCTCGCAATTGTCAGGATAACTGACATCTATCGCGTATTTTACCGTCCGGGTTAAATCGGGAAGGTAAATCTGGAGACGTTCTGTATGCTGCGCAAGAGGTTCGAATTCACGCTGGGATTGGGTTTTCGCGTATGCCTTGAACGGATTGATTTCCGCACCGCCGGGCTGGTCCCATTGGTTGGTCCAGTTATCGGGATTGCGGAGCGTAACGCCATAATCATCAGAGTAGATAATCAGGCGAACATCATAACCGCCAAGTTGCATCGGATTGGTTATGGTTACATCAACGTCGACGATTCCCAGATACGGTTCATACGAAACAACCGAAACCGCAGGATACGCAATGTTTTGCGTTACGTTGAAATGATCGGTCGCAGTTCGAATTTGCTCGGTTGTTGCGGTAAGCGAATCCGTATCAAACTCCATCGTCCATGTGCCAATCAGAGCTCGGCTGGACAAATTATCATCGGCCTGATTAACCGGCTGTTCGGAAATAGTGTCGGAACTCGATGTTTGCACCGGGTCGTTTCCACCGGATGAGCATCCAAGCATAAGAGCGAGCATAATCAACCCTGAAATAATTAGTATTGTTCTGTTCATTTTGCACTCCGGATTCATCATTTAATTAATTATATAATGTAAAGTAGCAAAGGATTAAAACCCTCTGCTATCCGTATAATAACTAAGGAATATATCTCATTAAAAAAACATCAAGATAACCGTTTGTTGTGTAAACATCAAGGTCTGAGGCGGGATCGAAATCGACAGTGTATTGGAAATAACCGGTCAGGAAAATTTCATCACCGTTGACAGTTACACCGTAACCTCGTTCGCCGCCGTTTCCTCCCCATGTTTCAGCCCAGAGGTAATCGCCATCTGAATTGAACGCGCTGAGGTAGAGGTCGCTTCCGCCGTTGGTGTAATGTAAATCCTCACCCGCGCCGGGATCGAAATCAACTGTACCTCGGAAACGTCCGGTTACATAAATATTTTCCAAATCGTCTTTTGCAATTGCGAAACTGTAATCACCGTAGTAGTTATCGCTTCCCCATGTATCAGCCCACTGGAAATCGCCGTCACTGTTGAACTTGCTGAGGAAAATATCATCAGCGCCTTTTGATGTGTGTTCGTCTGATTCAAGACTCGGGTCAAAATCGACTGTACCGCGATAGTAGCCTGTTATGTATGTATTATCCGAACTGTCAGCAACAAGTTTCATTCCGATATCATTCTGACTAGCTCCCCATGTTCGCGCCCAGATGAAATCACCGTCAGGATTGAACTTACTCACGAAGATATCGTATTTTCCATTCGGTGCAATATGGTTATCCTCGCCATCACCCGGATCGAAATCAACCGTTTCCCGGAATGCGCCTGTTACGATTACATTATTCGATGTGTCAGTGTCAATTCCGTTGCAGAAATCCGATTGCCCGGCTCCCCATGTTTGTGCCCAGATGAAATCACCATCCGCATTGAACTTACTGATAAATGCATCATCACTGCCATTGGATGATCGCTCATCAACATCAATACCGGGATCGAAATCCCCTGTGCCTTGAAATTGGCCTGCAACATATACGTTGTCGTTGATATCAATCGCAACATCATTACCCAGTTGATAATCGCCATCTCCGCCCCATGTTAGCGCCCAGACCAGGTCACCAGCCGGATTGAACTTGCTCAGATATATATCTTCACCACCTATAGAAGTGCGCTCCTCAACGCCATCGCCGGGATCGAAATCGACAGTACCGGTAAATCCGCCTGTTACATATATATTGCCCAGACTGTCAATTTCCATGCCAAACACTTCATCTACACCGTTGCCACCCCACGTCAACACCCAGATTAGATTCCATTCCTGGTCAATTTTGCTTAAGAAGATATCATTCGAACCGTGTGAAGAACGTTCATATACATAGGGTCTTGGATCGAAATCGACAGTGCCCTCGAAAATTCCGGTTGTGTATATATTTTCGGATTCATCAACAGCTACGCCAAATCCGCTGTCATAACCGCTTCCGCCCCAGATAACCGTGTTGCCATCCATTGCGGGCGCTTTTTTTATAAGGATATCAACCATGCTATATAAAGCGGTTGTTCCTGAGTTTTCTGACATCGCAATCACGCAGGCTGTGTAGATTCCGGGTGATGCTCCTGTGTTGTTATAAAGCTGCATAGACCATTTTTTGGGATGAATCTGTGTGAATGGAACCACAGTCACGCCTGTAATTGACGGACACCAGAGGAGAACTGAATCAGCATCATCCTGCCAGTCGTAAACTTCTACTGTAACATCCGCTCGGCAGGTTTCCAGATGATAAAGCTCCTCCTGTGTGAAATTTTTTATTTCGTACGCCTCCCCGCAGTTTCCGGGATAGCTGGCGTCAATCGCGAAATCGAGCATTTCAATTCCAGCCGGGAAATAAAGCTGAAGTTGCTGCGTGTTGGAATATCCCAAACCTGCAAACTCACGATTTTGAACACCCTTTGCGTATGCCTTGAACGGGTTGATAATCGAACCGCCGGGGATGTCATACAGCGCAGTGTAATCATCGGGATTTGTCAGCCTTGTTCCAAAATTATCCGAGAAGATAATCAGCCGTAAATCATACGCGCTGAATTCAAACGGATTCGTGATTGTGACATCAACATTGAGGATTCCCGTAATTGGATCAAAATTCTGAATGTAAACCAAGGGCGCGGGAAGCATCATGGTTGCATCATAATGCGTGGCGACATCGCGATTGGGGGTTATCGACGCCTCCATCGATTGCGGATTGAAATTCAGTTTCCACGCACCAAGGAAATTACGGCTGGTGTCGCTATCCTGCATAACCGGCAATGCGAAATCAGCGCTCGTGTCAGTCGGCGTAACAGGCTGAGAGCCGTTCGATGAACATGCAAAGCCGATTGTAATAGTAAAGAGAATTACAAGTGAGAGGAAAATGGTTGATTTCATTATTTCACCATTAAAAGAAGAGAATTACATATATTTGTATTTCCAATATGTCGTATTTATTATAGCATTAGTGGAAATAATTTCATATGGGGAATTTGTAGTAAAGGTTGCGGCACCATGCTAAGGAGCCTGTCGGGAAAGGTCATATTTATATCCCATCCCCCCCTTAATCCCCCCGTGAGCGGGGGGAGATTTTTTTACATAATATCTGATCTATATACTATCGAAGGGGAGAAACAACACTCTCCCTCCCCGCTCGCGGGGAGGGCTGGGGTGGGGGCTTCTTG
>JAGGVT010000013.1 GCA_021157815.1 bacterium
ATTCCGGGCTTGACCCGGAATCCATCTTGACAAGCGAAAAAGATATGGATTCTGAATCAAGTTCAGAATGACAATTTATCACCCAATTGGTGAATTCAATGTTAACCAGGAAAGCGAGAGCTTCCCAAATAACCTGCGAGCCGTAGGTGATACGAAAATATCCCATCGCGGATTTAGGGAAAGTACGCTGGATTACAATAAGAATTTACCTTTTTCAGAGATATCGAATTGATATATGGAATGTTGATGTTATAATACTCTTGTCAATTTTATTTGTTAAATTTCAGTTTCATGAGAGATAATCATGCATGGTAAGTTGTGTTGCTTTAACAAATGGTTTGTGGAATGCCATTCGGTAAATACTATATTACACAAATGAAAAAAAATATTGAAATCACTGTAAACCTGTGTTAAAGTTAAATTTCAAAAGGGGAGTACTATTAATGTGTATCGATGTAACTTTTGTCAATATCATTATCCCATTCTGAAAATGTGAGTCGGGCTAAGTGAAATATCCACCGGATTTCTTGACTTACAGAAGAATGAAAGCTTTAAAATATTTTAAATCAACACATCAAGAACCAATTACATTGGGAGGTCACATTATGTCAATCCGAGCCCTAGCAGTAGTTGCAAGCCTGGCCTTACTATTTTTGCTTGTAGGCTGCTCCGGCGGCAATCCTGTCGCCACGGATTTTGATGGCACGGTTGCGAATTCACAGGGAACAATCGGCGATGGTGTATTTATGCGTGCGAAGCTTCATATCGACCTCGACACCATGACAGCTGATATAATCCCATCTCGCAACAACGCCGCGGTTGGCGACCTTTTTGCCGACCTGGAAATTACTTCATTCCTTATTTATCCCTTCTGCCCCGACGCGACTTGCCTTTATGTCAAGGGTCTGGGGATCATTGCGGGAACACCACCTGACATTTCAGTCACGGTCGGTGTCGCGCATCCATTTGCGAAATACGCGGGTGACCCACCGACAGGTATCAATCGAGCGGATCTCGACCTCTTCGATATACGCGTTTACCTGGTCAACGATGGTGGTACAACTCCGAATCCGGAAACTGCTACAGTTACCGGACTTGCCGCAAGCGACATTATTTTCACACCTGGATTCATCATTGGTGCAGACGGTTATGATGACGGTGGGGACGCGGTCTCAGTCGATGCCACAGATGGTCTCGACGTCGATGAGCTTGGTGAAGTAACCAGTTATAATTATAGCGGAACAACAAACTTCCAGCCCTACATGAGAGCATTTGAGGGTATTGAAGACCCATTTGCATTCACACCGGGTGATGACCCTGTTGCTGATGACAACCGCTACAGCCATGGCGAAACTGATGAAGTTACTTTCATAATCAGCCTTGAGCCAGGCGCTGGCGCAATTGATTTTGATCTTGCGGTCGCTGGAAGTTTCGGCGCTGCTGCACAGGGAAGGTTTAACCGAACTCCTTCTTTGGTGAAATATTTCAAATCATTCAGGACAACACGCCCCTTCATCGGCCTGCAAGATCCTGCAACCACCGATGGTGTGGCTGGCACATCCAATCCGTTTGTTAATTTCTGGATCTCACATCCATGGGCGGGGCTTTCAGCTGCCAGCGACATGCTTATTTATTACGCCCAGGACAACAATGGCGACCTGCTTCCTCCAGACTGCAAAGGTCCTGCAACAACAGACCTGACATTCATTTGCAGGCTTATTGATCCATTGGTGCCGGCGAATGTTTACGATTTCGCCGTGCTTCCAACCCCTACTGGAGATGGAACAGACGCGGCACCATGGCTCTTCTCGCTTGATCTGGATGATCCACTAAATCCGGGCAACCCGATACCAGATGGCACATACAATGTTTACATCTATGTGCTTGCTGATGTTGGCGACCTGCCGGGCGACATTGCTAACGGTGACAACTACACTCTCTTCTATCAGGAAGGGTTGCTGATTCAAACTCTGTAAATTTGTGTTATCGCCTGAAGCAAAAGGCTTTACATGATAACCAAGTCCGGGATTCGTTCCCGGGCTTTTTTATTTGTATGATTTCAAATTGGGAGTATAATCTTTGTCCTTATCATCAATCATTTAAGGTTCGCACTTTATGGTAAATGCACTGGATAAGTGGATGTCCTTACGAATTTCCTTCAATCAATGGAGGATGCCAAAACGGATGTCGTAGTTGGAAAAGGGCACACGATTCAACTTTCGAGAGTTCCCGAGGAAACGCTCGCGATGGGAGATTTCATCGGACACTCCATAGGTAATCTCTGGGGGCTGGCGAACAATGACACTATATCAACTGTTGACCTGATGCTTCAGCATACGCATAAATTCGCGGTGGCAATCGCGATGAACAACACTCTTAACGACCTGTTCATTTTTGGAATCACGAACGATTTCATTTTATATCCGAGTTACGACGCTCGCACTGATGATGACATTGAAATAATCCGGGAGTCGTTGAAATGGTATGCTGAAACGTTCATCGAGATTGGACTTGAGATTCGCGATTTAGGCCATTTGAACACGAACAACAAACTTGTCGGCACGACTGCAATTGGGTTCACGGATAATGAAATCCCCATAAACGCAGGCTTAATACCTGGGCAAAAAATTATTGCTACAAGGACAATTGGCGACCTTGCACCGTTGAATGAATATCTCATCAGAAACGCGCTGGATGAAAACGTGGAGGAGCTAGAGCACTTAAGGCATAAGATGATAGCGACCATGCTGATTCCCAATGTCGAAGCCGCGCGGATTATCAGGGATTTTCTTCCTGACAAGGGTGATCCAATAGACCCGAAAAAGCATATCACAGCGACACGCGACATGAGCTGTCCCGGTATGCTCGATCTGGAGGAACTAGCAGAGGACAACATGTGCGATATTAGAATCGATGAAATCAATTTCCACGATGAGATAATTCCATCCATCGAGGTAACAAATGTTACAGCGGGAACGAACGGCGCGATTCTGATTGCCGCATCCGAAGGGCTTGACAGGGAGATAATGGCAAGGCTTGATGATGCAGGTTATGAGCCTTGGTATGCTGGTACTGTTGTTTGTAGAAGCGAAAAACCAACCATGATTCTTGATTCCAATTTGAAGAAATATGAATTTCTTACTCTTGGCAAAAGGTTTTTCAGGAACTACAAGGTTGCATGAGTATCAGAGATGAAGAGAATAAATTATTTGTTGATGCCAAAGGGCAGGTTTGCCCCTCCCCTCTCATCACTGCTAGAAGGGAATTGAAAAAAGGCAGGCGAGGACACTGTGCTTGAGATTGAGGTCGATTATGAACACGCAGCGTTGGTTTCCATTCCCGAATGGTGCAAAAAGAACGGAGTAATATGCGAAACCGTTCAATTGGAAGACCGTCTATGACGTGTTTACATAAAGAAAGAAACGCAGTAGAGATAATGCTGGGTGTCGCCCATACAGCCCTCCGGGCTTCATGGGCGAAATATTACGAATTTGCACTTTCCACCCACAAATCACAAAAAGACGTGATGTGTGGGCAGCACCCGGATTTCAGTAGAATTGAAATAACACCATGCTTTAGCATGGTTCTTGATAGAATATAATTAATAAAAACAAGTCGAGGTATAATATGAAATATCACATCAAAGCAAACAAACTCTGGGATGGCATCTCGGACACATATTCAACCAACCCGGAGGTGTTTGTAGAGGATTCAAAACTCGTTGAAAAAACTCAACCCGATGAGGTTATCGAACTTGACGGGTTAACGCTCATGCCGGGACTTATCAACTCTCATATCCACCTTTGCCTCCATGCTGATCTTGATGTTGTCGCGGTTTTAAATGCCGACTCTGAGGCGATAACTGTAATTAAAGCGGTTGAAAACGCCAGAAAGACGATTATGAGCGGTGTTACAACTGTTCGCGACCTGGGAAGCCATTTCACAATCGCGGCGGATGTTAAAGCGATGGTCGATTCGAAAGTTATCGCGGGACCGAGGATAATTCATTCGGGATTTCCAATCTGCATGACAGGCGGCCATGGTTGGTTTTTCGGCCGTGAGGCGGATGGCGTGGATGATTGCCGTAAAGCCGCGCGGGAACAGCTCAAACTTGGCGCGGGATGGATAAAAATGATGGCGACAGGTGGAATCCTGACTCCCGGCGTTTCACCGGAATGTTACCAGCTTAACGAGGATGAAATGCGAGTCTGCTGCGAGGAGGCGCACAAAGCTGAAAAACGAGTCTCTACTCACGCGCAGGGAGCGTCGGGTGTGAAAAACGCTCTTCGCGCCGGAGTTGATACGGTTGAGCACGGATTTTATATCGATGATGAAGCTATTGAACTGTTCTTGGAAAACGACGCGTGGCTGGTGCCAACATTAAACGCTCCGACTCAAACTGTCCAGGGCGATGTTCCGGATTATGTCATGAAGAAAGCTCAGGCGGTTCTTGATACTTTTTATGAACGGCTGGAAAAAGCTATCAAGGCTGGAGTGAAAATCGGAGCCGGTTCCGATTCAGGCACTCCATTAAACATGCATGATGAATTCTATAAAGAGATTGTTCTTCTGTCGAAAACAAGCCTTGGGAATTTGAAAGCGTTGAAATGCGCGACAAGTATCAACGCTGAACTGCTTGGTATGGAGAATCAGATAGGCAGAATCGCCGATGGATACTGCGCCGATCTTATTGCTGTGAAAGGCGATCCGATTAAAGACCCATCCGTGCTGAAAGATGTCGCATGGGTTATGAAGGATGGTTTAATCTATAAAGATTAAAACCGATAAAGATGAATATTAAATCTGCGCTGATTCATGATAGAATATCAACTGGCAAACTATATTGAGGCCGTTGCAAAACAGTTAGTTGTGAAAGCATTCATGTTATCCAGCATTGTTAGCAAAAAAGGGGACTGTTCTAACTATGCCGATAAGCATGATAAACACTGGTGATTAGAGTAATGTATATTGAAATCATCATACTTGAAGTCTCATGTGGACGTACCCCATGATTGGGGAATGCCCCTTTTTTGCGAATTCAAAGGAAATACCACTTATGCAACAGGCTTTTATTTAGAGGTGAACGATGTTTCTGAATGTCAATGATGCTGAGATCTATGCCGAAGAAACTGGGAAGGGTAAAACCGTTGTTCTTATCCACGGCAACGGCCACAACACAACGTCGTGGGCATATCAGATTGATGTTCTAAGGCTTGGTTACCACTGTTTTACGTATGATATTCGCGGAACCGGCAAATCATCCAGCCTTCCCAACTTGCCGTTTAATCATGTCTCCGACCTTGAGGGCATTTTCAACGCGAAGGGAATCATGAACGCCTACCTGATTGGACTGTCGCTGGGCGGATTGATTGCAGCCAATTTCGCGCATCACCATCCGCATCGTGTCGACGGAATGGTGCTTGTCAGTTCAGACCTTGCCGGAGCGCCTGTGTCATCGGATTATGTTCGGTTTTTAGCATCACTGAAACTGGCGATGAGAACAGGCGGACCGGAAAAAGTCGCCCATCGATATCTCACCAGCCAGCTGCTGAAAGCTCCGATGTCCAAGCCGGTTGTAGCTGCTAAAATCAAGGCAATGCTTGAGGGATATATGTGGGAGCTGTTCATGGAAAACGCTCCAACTGGTATTGTAAAGCCGATATCAAGGCTGGAACTGCCTGAGATAAAAGCGCCCACGCTTGTTATGTATGGTGAGGATGATCTAGAAACTTTCAAGTCAAACGCTAAAATACTCGCGGCGACTATCCCAGGCGCAGGCCTTGTCTCGATGAAAGGATGCGGACACTTTCCGCATCTCGAAGAACCCGACCTTTTCAACAGCCAGATTATTCAGTTTTTCGATTCACTGCGATAAATACTCGTCTCCCCCCACCCCAACCCTCCCCGCGAGCGGGGAGGGAGGGAGAGTGTTGTTTCTCCCCTTCGATAGTATATAGATCAGATATATTGTTTATAATGTAAAAATATTTCCCCCCGCTCGCGGGGGGATTAAGGGGGGGAGCGAAGATAAAAACATTCTTTTCCGACAGGCTCGGATAATTCATCATAATCAGGTGTTAAAAACATAAACGCCGCTATCAACATACCCACTTTCGCGATGTTTCCCGGCGCTACAGAATCGGGATTTGTGTATAGCAGCGCGAGTGATGCAATCGCGAGTATTACCAGCACATACCATACTGACTTGTATATGAGTTCTTCTCTTTTGATATTTTCCAAAACGATTTGCTTGATATTCGACAAACTGAGCAAAACAAAATATACGCCAGCATATATCGCAATCAACGATATAGCGGCAAGATACCACGGCATGTAATTGTCGACGCCAAATCCGCCTGAATTCATTATATATATCGCAAAATCGCTTGTTATATAATGCACCACAACACCCGCAAGGAGCATTTTAGATGATATGGTTACAATTTTCGCAATTGAGGAATTTGGATTATATCTGATTCGGTTGAAAAGTACATATACACATAGCGCGATTGATGTCCAGATTAACATATATGATGACGTTGTCGGCTCCCACTTGCTGATTGTCGCATGTAGATAGTGCATTCCGTATCGCAATCCATATAGATTAACAGCCAATCCGATAACAAACAGCGCGAGAGCATACGCCACAATCGGTATATGTTCTTTTTGTTCAATTGGCTTGGTGCCAATCATCATTCCGACAATAACGAAGAATATCCACGGCATTATTCCAAACGGATGGTTGCCGCAAACGCCCATGTTTTCGTGGCCTATAAACAGGTTCGCGATGGTTATCGCAGCTGCCAGAATCAATCGTATCCATCGGTATGCAAATAGTTTGTGAAACACAGTGGAAATCAGGAATGCCAGCAGGAGAAAAAGGAATAATTCACTTTGGAATGTTAATACGGCATCCTGATACACCTGATGAAATAGGGCTATGATGCCGAGTTCGAAAATGCAACGTAATCGGCCGGTTCGTCCCGATGTCCGCATGACAGTCATGCCAAAAGCGATGAAGAAAAAAACAGGCGCGGATTCGGTGATGAATCGCGCTGCTTCACTCCACGAGCCGGGTTCATCACTGATAAATCCACGCAGGAAATGAATCGCAATCATCAGTGCAAGCGCGAATGTCCTGAAGCAATCGAGCGCGAAATTTCGTTGTGTGGATTTCACTGGTTTATATTATCATTAGTCCACATTAGTCGCCACCAGAGAAATGGCAATTAAGCAGCGCTGGCGTCCCACCGGCTGTGTCGCCTCCGTCTCGGAGGCTTGTTTAAATGTTTTTCCTGGGAGCGCTGGTCTCTGACCGGCACCTGGTTGAGCTAACTGAAAATTGTAAAACTAAATCTTACAAGTATGGTTGATAAGCTCAAAGTTTGTCTTTTGATGTATCGTTTCACTAATATCCGGTTAAGTTAGAGACCAATTACCGTATTGCTGATTAATAAAGAACATACCGGCTTATTGGCATTTATCAGACATGAATCGTAAGTGAATACCGAATCGTTCTATCCGTAAAAAGGGGCATTCCCCAATCATGGGGTACGTCCACATAAGGCTTCAAATCTGACGTCATCAATAAACCACACCGCGAACCCGTATTTATACTGAGTTTATTCGCTTTGTTGGGACAGTCCCCTTTTTACTACCGTCGTGGAATATTCTCAGTTTTTTACTTTCATTCGAATTTAACCGGACAGTAGTGGTATCGTTTGTTAGATAAGCTCAATTGATATTTATTAACCTAACACAGGTGCCGGTCAGAGGGGGCTGTTGAGAAACCCTGTTTTAATTTTATCTTCCCTCAAAGATGGCAAATTGTCATTCTGAACTTGATTCAGAATCCACGTCTTCCAGGCTTGAAGATGGATTCCGGGTCAAGCCCGGAATGAC
>JAGGVT010000211.1 GCA_021157815.1 bacterium
GCTGAAACATAATTAATCAGCTGAAACATAATTAATCAGCTGAAACATAATTAATCAGCTAAAACAATTTTAATAAGCTAAAACATAATTAATCAGCTGAAACATAATTAATCAGCTGAAACAAGATTAATCCTACAAGAACAAGTTGTATTGTCATTCCGGGCTTGACCCGGAATCCATTAATTTTGCCTTTAATCTATATACACGATTTTCATCTGTCTATGTCTTAACTGTTTTATCTTCTTTCTCAAACAAATCCATTGCCTGCTTTTCGTATTCCTTATACGCTCCAAGCCTGATAAGAAGTTCATCCCAGGCAACCTTGTGGCCGTCGAAATCAGGCCCATCGACACAGGCGAATTTAGTCTCATTGCCAACCGTACATCTGCAGGCTCCACACATGCCGGTACCGTCAACCATGATTGGATTAAGCGAAACCCATGTTGGGAAACCATACGGCTCAGTCATATTGCTCACCGCTTTCATCATTGGAAGAGGACCGATAGCCATGACTGAATCAGGCTTAAGGCCGCCATCGATTAGCTCCTGAAATTTAGCTGTTACAAATCCATGGAATCCGAACGAGCCATCATCAGTGCAAATGTGAAAATCTTCGGAAACTTCTTTCAATTCATCCTCAAGGATAATTAAATCCTTGTTTCGAAATCCGACAATCATAATGACATTATTGCCGGCTTTCTTGAATCCTCTTGCGACTGGAAGAAGAACCGCGTTTCCGTATCCGCCCCCCACACAAACAACAGTGCCGACATTATCTGTATGAGATGGTTTTCCCAGGGGACCAAGAAGGTCAAGTATTTCTCCGCCCACCGGTATTGTCGCAAGGTGCGCTGATGATTTGCCGACTTCCTGAAAGATAAGGGTAATCGTGCCTTTGTCGGGATTAGCGTGTGAAATAGTAAGCGGGAAACGCTCCCCTTTTTTATGAGTGCGCAAGACAACGAATTGTCCCGGCTTTGCCGAGTTGGCTATCATTGCCGCTTCGATTTCGATTCTGTGAGTGATTGGTGTAAGATTATCTTTGGAAATTATTTTATACGGCATGTTTTCCCCTTAATGAACCTATAAAGCCATCCTGGTGATATATCCCGGAAATCTAAAATTATGCATCGCCTTTAGAACTTTTGCCAATGTCATAACCTGCCTGAGCGGCTTCCATGTTTACCGGGATCAATTTGTGATATCTCTCAGGAAGTACCTTCGCCAGCGCTTTTGCCACTGTTTCCAGTTTAATGATATCCGTATATCCAATCAGCGCCGACATGCAGATTATAGAGGCGAACTTGTCATTGCCGTGTTCAACCGCCAGTTCATGGGCTTTAACAGGAATGTAATGAATATCATCCCTTGATTGTTTATTCGATATTAACGACTCGTTGTAAACCATGCATCCACCGGATTTAATCATCGGTTCGAATTTGACAAACGATGGATTATTCATTGCGATTACCCAGTCGGGATGAGCTGTCAAAGGAGCGCCCACCTGCGGTTCATCAGTAACCATAACCGTGCAGTTAGCGGTACCGCCTCGCATTTCAGGCCCATAGGATGGAATCCATGCGACAGCTTTTCCCTCGTTCATTCCTGAATAGGCGATAATCTGCCCGATTGTCATAATTCCCTGCCCGCCGAATCCGGCGAATATCATCTCGCTGTACATTGCGTTACCCTCGCAACTTGTTGTTTATACAGAAAATCCAAGTCCATCAATCTCTATTTCTCATCCTTATCCGCAAGAACATCCTTATAGACGCCAAGCGGATAATACGGGACCATTTCATCCTCAATTCGCTTCAACGCTCTGACCGGATCCATGCCCCAGTTCGTATTGCAATTACTCAGAATTTCAACAAGCGAAAGCCCAAGACCTTTCACCTGGCATTCAACAGCCCTCTTAATTGCTTTTTTCGTTTTCGCGGCATTTGCCGGATTATGCAGTGATGTCCTCGCGACAAAAGCCGAACCCGGAAGTGATGCTACCAGTTCTGAAACCTTCATAGGCATTCCGCTGTGAGCTGGGTCACGACCTTTTTGTGCGGTTGTAACCTTCCAGCCGACAAGTGTCGTTGGAGCCATTTGTCCGCCTGTCATGCCGTAAATTCCATTGTTGATGAAAATAATCGTAATTTTCTCACCACGCTGGGCAGCCCAGATAAATTCACTTGTGCCGATTGCCGCAAGGTCGCCGTCACCCTGATATGTGAAAACAAAAGCGTCAGGATTAACACGTTTAACTCCTGTAGCAACTGCGGGAGCCCTGCCATGCGGCGCCTGGATGAAATCCAGATTGAAATAATCATAGCTGAATACCGAGCATCCGACAGATGCGATTCCGACAGTCGTGTCATTAAGGCCGGCTTCATCAATCGCTTCTGCAACCATCCTGTGCGCCACTCCATGGCCGCATCCCGGACAGTAGTGCAGCTTCCTTTTATCCAGTGACTTGGGATAGAAGTTCATCTGCTCCATACCATCTATTTTTGTTTTTGTTTCAGTCATTTTCTTTTCTCCACTGGAATACATAAACTACGGTTTATACATAATCTACAGCAGGTTATTCACCTGATCGACTACTTCTTCTTTCTGAATCAATACTCCGCCCATTCTGCCGTAGAAATGAACTCTTTCATCATCCTGGACAGCAAGGCGAACATCATCAACCATCTGCCCCGCTGACAACTCAAGAACAAGAAACTGCCTGTCTGATTTCGAGTTTGCCAAATCGCGAATCTGCATTTCAGGGAATGGCCAGAGTGTGATAGGTCTAAGCATTCCTACTTTTTTGCCCTCTTCTCTTAACAACTGCGATGCGCTTCTCCCCACTCTAGAACTGACACCGTACGCGACAATAACAACATCAGCGTCATCAACCATCAATTCCTCATACTCCAGAACTTCCTCTTTCGCCTTCGCCATTTTATCTCTCAAATACTCGCAGTGCTTTTCCAAAGCTTCAGGCTGGAGATATATCGAGTTGATAATATTCGGTTCTTTTCGGCCTTTCATCCCGTTTGCGCCCCAGTCCGGGTCTTTGGGCGAAAGTTCCGGCATTGTGTCTAAATCAACAGGTTCCATCATCTGGCCAAGAACACCATCGGCAAGCACCAGAACGGGATTGCGATATTTAAACGCGACTTCAAACGCTTTATAAACGTGCTGTGTCATTTCCTGCACAGATGACGGCCCGTAAACCACCATCCAGTAATCGCCGTTACCGCCGCCTTTGGTTGCCTGGTAGTAATCGCTCTGCGATGGTGCTATGTTTCCAAGTCCGGGCGACCCTCTTACAACGTTCACCAGAACAACCGGAGTTTCGCTTCCTGCAAGATAGGATATTCCCTCCTGCATGAGCGAAATGCCGGGGCTTGAGCTTGATGATAAAACCCTTTTGCCTGAACCACCAGCGCCAAGAAGCATGTTTATCGTGGCGACTTCACTTTCAGTTTGAAGGAAAACGCCGCCAAGCTCAGGCATACGCCTTGACATATACTCCGGCACTTCATTCTGCGGGGTTATCGGATAACCGAAATAAGCTCTGCATCCGGCGCGAATAGCTCCCTCACATAGTGCCTCGTTGCCTTTCATCAGTACTTTTGCCATCTATTTATACCTCAATTCCATTTCTTTGATGAGCTCAAGAAAAACGAACTATTTCTATTTATAACACCATGCTTTAGCTTGGTGCTTCCTAAAACTTACTAACCTGCTAACTTACTAACCTACTAACCTACTAACCTACTAACCTGCTAACTTACTAACCTGCTAACCTGCTAAC